>NZ_LIWR01000003.1 GCF_012978815.1 Campylobacter sp. RM16189
CCTAGTTGCTATTATCAAAGTATTAATTATTTTATTACAACTTGATTTCTTCCGTTTTTCTTACCTATGTACATTTGTTTATCGGCTGCATGGATCATATTTGGTATATTGCTAAAATTAGCAGAGCAAACACCACCAAAAGTAATAGTTACAGAAAATTTTATATCATTATATTCTATAATTTTCTCTTCCACTTTTTTTCGAATACGATTTAAAATTTTTTCGACTTTATTTTTATTTAGTTTCTCACCAACTCTATCACTTTGAAGAAGGATCAAAAATTCTTCTCCTCCCCAGCGAGAAACTATATCGTTGCTTCTGCATTCATTTTTTAATATTGCAGAAATTTCAGCTAAAGCTACATCTCCGCATTTGTGCCCATAAGTATCATTTACGACTTTAAAATGATCAATATCTCCAAAAATCAAGTAAAAATTACCACTGTCCTTTTTAAGCGACATATCTATCTTGTTTAAAATGTCATTCATTTGACGTCTGGTTATAAGTCCAGTCAGTTCGTCTATGTTGGCAATATTTTCCATCTCATGAATTTCTTTTTGCAGGAAAATTACTTCCATCGCCTTTGAAATTTGAAGTACTCGTTCTATAAAAAATATAAGCATAAATGCGACAATTATATTAAATCTTGTTAGAAAATCATCGATTGAATTTATTTGAAATATTGAAATTTTTAGATTAGTTGAAAAATATAGATATATGTATATTATTGATTGAATAATTCCTAAAGCATAAAATATACCGCGTTTTTTAAATGGAACTGTTATAGAAAGAAAGATAAATGGAACAAACCATGCTTGAAAGCCTGCGGACCAGCCAAGATTTATAGTAGCAATTGTTAAAAATATAGTTGCTTCTGTGCAGCAAGCGAGCAGGGCTATCTTCTGATGTTTGTGTAAAAATTTTAAAGCCCCGCCAAAAACAGCTATGCTTATTATATTATAAAACATCATTAGTTTGTTTCCGCTATATATAAAAATAAACTCAAATGTTACATGTATAACAAAACCTGCAAGAATTAACCAGAAATAAAATGAAGCTTTTATATATTGTGATAAATCTTTAATTTCACTGTAACTTTTCACTAAATAGTTCCAAAAATAAATTTAAACTTCTTTTATTTTATATATAGCATATTAAAACATTACTAATTATATTATACATATTGTATTATTAATTATTAATTATTTTTGCAGGATATAAGAAATTTAGTAAAAGAGCGTTTAGTTTTAGCTCTTTTACTAAAAGTTAGATTAGACTATCTTTTTGATGACGTCTAGGATTAGATTGCACTTTGGTACGATTGAGTTTACGACTAGATATTCGCTCTTTGAGTGCATGTTGCCGCCTGTGGGTCCAAGTCCGTCTATAGTAGGACAACCCGCTGAAGATGCGATGTTTCCGTCGCTTAATCCGCCCGCATCGACCCAGCTTACTTTGACTCCGCTTTCTTTTGCAACTTCGTCAAACACTGCTTTGATCTTTGGCAAATTTACCTCATCTATCATAGGACCTTCGTCGTTTGTTAAGGTTATTTTATGCGTTACGCCTTGCACAAAAGGCTTGCTTAGAATTTCATCCAGCTTTTGCTTACAAAACTCAACCGAAGAGGCGAATTTATATCTCATCTCAAAATTTACCGAAGCAAAATCAGGCACTACGTTTTGCGCCGTTCCGCCGTTTGTCATTATGGCGTTAAAGGTGTGTCCCGCGCTAAAGTCGGTTAATTTAGAAAGCTCAACTATGAAATTTGCCGCCTCAACTACCGCCGAGCGACCCCGCTCAGGATGATTTCCTGCGTGCGCCGAGACTCCGTGAAACTCAACCGTGTAGGCAAGCATACCCTTTCTGGTTGCGACCATCGAGCCGTCTTCTCTGGCAGGCTCCATCACAAGGCAGTATTTTGACTTCTTGGCATACTCTCTTATCTGATCTTTCGTGAAATTTGAACCCGTTTCTTCGTGGGAATTTAAAAATACCGCCACATTGAGTTTGCTTAGATCAAGATCCTTTATGACGTATAAAGATAGCAAAGCGCCCGCCTTATCGTCTATCACGCCAAGTGCGTTTATCTTGCCGTCATTTTCTTTAAAAGGTACATCTTTACCCCAGCCAACAGGGAAAACCGTATCCATATGCCCCACAAAAAGTATGTCGAAATTTTGCGCTTCAGGATCGTTTGATATCAGCAAGCAATCGGCTACTTTGTCGCTGTTAAGCTTGATTATCTTATGCTTTAACTCTAGCGAATTTGCTTTATCTATGAACCATTTTGCGACCGAATTTACGCCCTCTATATGCGAAGTAGGGCTTTCTATCTGCGTTAGCTGTTTAAGTTCATCTAAAAATTGAGCCAACTCCTCTTGTTTCATCATGACTCCTTTTAGACGATGATGCTCATTACAAACATCGCAAGATAGGCGTTCAGGATACAAATTCCAAAAAGCACCGCATAGTGTCTGCCCGGAATTCCAAGCACGCCCAAAACTCTACCCATATACTGCACGGTTGAGCCTACAAGCGCCATTCCTGGAAGCAATACGGCTATGTCGCCTGCGGTTAACGTGCCTGCTTGAACCAAGGCTACAAGCACGCCCGCCGAGCCTCCCCAGCTTAAAAATGCAGCCATAAATACGGCTATGGACTCACCAGGAAGCCCAAGCGGCACCATGATGAAGCCAAGATAGTTTCCTATGATTTTAAGTGCGCCTGATACGTTTAGGATGTAGATTATCACAAACGCCATCAAAACGTTTGGGATAGTGTTGTGGATAGCGATATCCCAGCCTTTTCTTGCACCTTCTACGAATACGTCAGTTAGTAGTTTGTTATTTGTTTTATCACTCATACTTCAACCTCGTCATCTTTTACGAATTTTTTGACATAAAGTCTCATTAAATTTGCACCAAAAACTTTAAAAACAAAGATTATACCCAGGCAAAGCGCGATAGAAGCAGGCGCTAAAGCCCCGTTTTTATCCGGTATCACAAGTAACGGCGCAAAAGATGCTAAGAAATTCGTAATCATAGCTCCCGCGCTAAATTGAAACGCCGCAAATATCAAAAGCTCCTTGTGTGTCATCTTGCCCTCTTGACGCAAAAATTTCGCCGTAGAGCTACCGGCATCAGTACTTTGAGTGCTTGCCATAAGCGATATCGAGCAAGCTCCGGGGATCCCTATCATAGGCTTTAAGATAGGAGTAAGCCAAGCCGAAGCCGCATATAAAGCGTAGTATCTTTCAAATATCGCAACAAATCCAAGTGCAAGCATAACGCTAGGAACGAGGCTTAATGCAAATAAAAATCCGCCTTTTGCGCTAGTTCCGCCCGCAGTCTTAAACCACTCGGGGAATTGACCCGTGAGCTTGCTGAAGTCAAAAATTCCGCCTGCAATATCTTTGGTAAAGCCGCCAAAGAAAACTATAGCCGCTATCAAAGCAACGGTGCCGATAATCAGCTTTTTCGTATCTCTTGTCTCTTGCATTAAGCCTCCTTGGTATATAAGTAAATGTAGTAAAAATATACATTTAAAAGACTTAATAAAGAGTTAAAAATGGCTTTAAATAATAAAAATATTTTTTAAATTGATATTTTAAGATTGAATTTAAAAGATTGGTTGGTCGGCTCAAATTTTCAAGCAAATTTGGCTTAAAATTTGTAGAGTTAAAGTGGTAAAGTCAAATTTACCACTTATGATTTCTTATGCTTAATATCTATCCTAAATTTGAGTTTATTTTTTGCTAAGCGCCTTAAATTCCTCTACATAACCAAGCGCGCCATCGATACACTCAATCCAAAATTCATTTTTTTTGATATCTTTTTTAAAGTGCTTTTTGATGATATCATCTACACTCATTGAGCCTGTATCTCTTAAAAACGCTTTGTAAATTTCAAAGAAATTTGGCTCTTTAGCCCTAAATTTTGCTATCAAAAACTGCGATAATAGATATCCTACCGTGTAAGGGTAGTTGTAGATGTATTGATCGATTTTGTAAAAATGCAGCTTAAAGTATGGCAAAAACTCTTCCGTGTCTTGCGTGCTACCGGCATACCATTTTTGCCAAGCGTTTTTCATCATCTCGTTTGTCTCTTTTGGCGTTACTAAGCCGCTGCTTCTAGCCTTGATAAATTCGGTCTCAAAGCTATATCTGACAGGAATGTGAAGCATGAAATTTGCTGCTGATTTAAGCTCTTGCCAAAGGATATTAAAGAGCGAATTTTTATCCGCATTTTTCTTAAGATACTCTCTTAAAACGGCTTCGTTAAAAGTGCTTGCAACCTCGGCTAGGCTCATTGGAAATTCAGTCCGGATGCTTGGCATATCGCGCATTATCCAGTAGTGCCACGCATGCCCCAGCTCGTGAGCTTGCTGTATCATGTGCGCCTCGGTGCCCATGTAGGTAGAAAATACTCTAGCCTGCTTAAGCTCGTTAAATCTCGTATAAAAGGCACCTGCGGCTTTGTTCTCTCTTGTGCTTGCCTCTATCCAGCGGTTTTTAAGCATAAGATCTATAAAGCCGGAAATTTCCTCGCTAACTTCGCTTAGGGCTGATTTTATCGTGGATATCGCTTGATGATACGGAATTTGCGCTTTAGTAGAAAATGGTGAAGGCGCAAGCAGATCGCACGCACTCATGCGCTCTTTACCAAGATATGGCGCTCTTAAAGTTACCGCCTCTCTTATCTTGCTAACTCGCTTTTTAAGTGCCGAGTGCATCGCATTTATCGCTTCATGGCTGATTTTATTTTGCTCAAAACTCGGCAAAAAAATATCGCATTTCGCCTCTTTAAATTTAGCTTGCCTAAAGCCGTGCAGCATATTTAAGGCATCCACATAAATCGGCGCGTGCTTTTCGTAGTGTTTGCTAAGCTCATTAAAGATATTTTTGCGAAGCACGCTATCTGGTGAGCCCTTTAAAATGCCTCCGCACTTTGCAAAGCTATAGTTTTTTACTTCGCCAAAGCTATCTTGTGCCTTGATGTCGATGAGGTTGTTTAAATGCGTAAAAATCGCATATATCGGAGTAAAGCTACTCTGCTCAAGCTCGGCAAAAATTTCTTTATTTTTTAAATTTTTACTCCAGCTGTTTTTTTGCTCTTCGTAGTAAAATTTCCAGTGCGAAAGTCCAAATTTTTCCCACTCTTCATCGCTTAATTTGCTAAATTTAGCTACCATCTCTTGCTTTATCATCTCAAGTTTTGAAATTTCGCTTTGAATTTCTGACTTTATCGCGATAGCTTGTTCGTCTTTGGTGTTTTCGCTCATTTTGCAGCGACAAAACGCCTTTAAAGAAGATAGCTTGTCAAAGCCTTCCTCGTAAAGCCCTGCAAGATCTTTAACTAAAAATTCCTTTGAATAAATCAGGCTCAAAGCCTTGTTTATTATATCCTTTGCGCTTTTTAGCGAGCGAGTAAAATTCTCATGCTCAAAACCGACATAAGCATCATCAAATCTCCATTGCGGCAGGGTTTGCTCCTCCATCATCACTCCTTAAAGCACAAGTAAAAATACAAATATATGATGACTGATAAGTCCCAGTATGGCAGGAACCGAGCAGCGTTTTACCAGACTTAGCGGGTTGCATTTTAGCATTCCTGCTATGGCTACCACCACTCCTGCAACAGGCGATAGCGGACGCGCGATGGTTGAGGCTTGATGCATAGGAAGAACAAGCATCACCGAGCTTACGTTTAGTTTGGTTGCGATCTGCGGTGCAAGCTCGACAAGCGGATAAAAGCTGGCACCGTTTGAGCCCGCGATGATGGCGACCACAGTCGTGATAAGCACAAACACGACCGACATACCAAAGCCTCCCAGTCCAAGCGTATTTGCAAGGCTTACGATACTATCAAGCATGCCTAATGACTTAAAGCCTTGAGCAAAGACTCCTGCTGCTATGATGAGGGCGACCACTCCGCTTAAACTGCGTCCCATGGCTTGCAAAAAGACCTTCAGTCCCTCCGCTAACGGCTCAAATTTGAATCCATGCCTGATCGTCTCAAAGCACATCGCGATGATGACTGAGAGCAGGATGATGGCTGAGATGTTTAGTTTGATTGATTTGAGGCAGTATTCGGAAAAAACAACCACCAAAATCATCGGTAAAAACGGCAAAATCGCATAAATTTTAGGTGCACTCGCAGTAGGAGGCTTTGTAGCTTCGTCAAATTCTATGCTCTCTCCCACGTGCTCGCTGCATACCCAGCCCTCTTTTTTGTCCAAGTATCTATTCCAAAAAACTAGCGCTATGCCGATAACGATAGAGGTTGGAAGCGCGGCTGGAATTTTGTATAAAAAGACATAATCAAGCAGCGAAAGCGAAGTGGCTTTAGCCGAAGCGGCGGTTGAAGCGCCTATGAGCACCATCGAAGCGGCACCTGACATGCAGCAGATAGAGCCTACTGTGAGTTTGTTTAATCCAAGCGAGATAAGGATAGGCCCAAGAAGCGCAAGGCAGAGCACGCCAAGTCCGGCGGCACTCGTGATAACCATGCTTATGAGCTTTGCTATGGCAAATGCGACAAATATCATAAAATAGGGGCTTTTTATCTTTGCAAGCCGTCCTGTGGTAAGCGAGACGAAAGCACTGTTTGCTCCGATATGCGTCATGTAAGTGACAAAACCGACCATAAACATGATAAGAAGCCCAAGATCAGCCATGCGGTCTGAAAACATATAGCGGATGTACTCTACGATGTCTAGGTACTCGTTGCCCGTAGGCGTGGCCTTTTTAGGCATAAATTTGCCTGTTTGAAGAACGATAGAGCAAATAAGCATAAATACACCCGATAAAAACAGCGTAAGCGGTGCGTATTTACCCTTGATAATCGCCCAACCGACGATAAATAGCACTACTGAACCGATGATAACGCCAAGCATTTGATCTCCTTTTTGTGTGAATTTGTTTTAAGTTTTGAATTGTAAAAACAGTGAATATTTTTTAAATTTATGTAGTCGGATAAAGATATGCCTGATATGGCTTTTAGTATCTCAAATCTCATTGTCTTTCTTATTTTTTAATTCTATATATATTATTTAATAGTTATTAATATAGAATTTTTAATATTGAAATTTTATCTTGCTTTTGTTTTAAATTTAATTAAATTTAAAAAGCTAAAATTAATATACTATATAAAAATTCTTTATTATAAGAAATTTGATTGTTCTATACTTTTTAAAATACTTTAAAAAGATAATAAAGGCTAATGGTATTTTTAACGACAATAGTAAATTTATTAGAATTTATAACTTGATTTTGTATAATCATAAGACTAAATATAAAGGATTTGTATTTTGACATCAATTATCTTGGCTACTTTTCTTATCGTTTTGACGATCGGCCTCATCTATGTTATCGCGTATGAAATGCACGATGAGGATTATTAGTTTTTTACCAGCTCTTTGATACTATCTCTTATATTTTCTATCGTTAAATTTGAAACTTCACTTACTAACTTACCTTTTTTATCAAGCAGATATATAGACGAGCTGTGAGCTACGGAGTAGTCCATGGCTGATTTTTCAAGCCTTATCTTTTTGTATTTAGCTCCGTAAGTTGCGGTAACTTTTTTTAGATCATCCACTACAAGACCGTAGGAGTTGGGATAGAAGTATTTGGCGTATTCATCCATCGCTTGTGGCGTGTCGCGCTCGGGATCAAGCGTGATAAAAAGCACTACGATATCATCTCTTTTAAGCTCGCCAAGTACGCTGCTAACAAGCCCAAGCGTAGCAGGACAGACATCGGGACAGGAGCCAAAGCCAAAGTAGATGATTTTATATTTACCGTCAAAGCTTTTTAGAGTTATATCGCCGTTAACGCTCTTGGCACTGAAGTTATAAACTCCTCCGTTTGCGTATTTGATGCCCAAAAATACCCCTGCGGAGATGATCATTATAAACACGACGATCGAAGAAAAAAGCTTCATTTTGGCTCCTTATTGTTTTAAGTCAAAGTCTATATAAAGCCCTGTTTTTTTGCCGCCGTCAAGCACTTCAAACCTATATCTCATCAGGCTTATGACGCAAGCGCTTAGCACTACATCGGCTTTGTATTCGTTATCTCTTTTTTCAAGCTTGGCTTTTATCACGCCCATTTCCATATTTACACCGTGAATTTCTAGGCTTGGCTCTTTGAAATTTAGCTCATTAAGCCCCTCTATCCACATGGAGACAGGCTGCATCACATAAACAGGTCTTGGTGAGAGGCTAAAATTTACGGTTTTGCCTTTAAATTTAACAGGGCATGAAAAATTTGCGTTCATATCGCACTCAAGCGGAGTTAAATTTGTATCAACCTCTGTAAATTCGCTCTCTTGGCTTGATGACTTCTCGCTAAACACATAAAATCCGCCCGCGATAAAGGCTACGGCAAAGATAAGTGCGGCTATGATCTGTTTATTCATCTTAGTGCTTATGCATACTTTCTTTTTTCATGACCGGCTTAGCGACCACGTCTTTAAGCTCGACTTTTGAGCCGTTATCAAACTCAAGCGTTACGTCTATCTTATCGCCTTCTTTAACCGGAGCAAATATATTCATAAACATCACGTGAAGTCCGCCCGGTTTTAGGTTCACTTCGCTTTTAGCGGGAATTTCTATATTATCAACCTGAATCATCTGCATCATGCCCTCTGCGTGCTTATGAGTGTGCAGCTCGGCTGTTTTTGAGATATTTGAGCTGGCTGCTATAAGCTTTACGGCTTTATCGGTATTATTTTTGATATCCATAAATGCAGCGCTATTTTTCACGTGCGGAGGAGTGGCTTTTGCAAAAGCGTTTGAAACCTCAATGTCTGCTGCATTTGCCGCGCAAAAAGCCGCGACTAAAGCCAAGGCTGATAACGTTTTTTTCATGTGTTTCCTTTTCTCAAAAATTTATTAACAAATATGAAATTATATCAGAAAATATATTTTTTCAAATTTAAACTCGCTGTGCTATAATTGGGCTTTTTATTATGACTTGATAGGGTTTTGTTTGAAAAAATTATTTATATATTGCATGTTAGCTGCTTTTGCCTTCGCAAACACTGAAAATTTAAAAGAGATTAGCTACTGGAAGGATAAATTTGTCGGCAAGGACTTGAAATTTGGCTACTATGAAGCAAAAACTACGATAATAACTGTAAATAAATACACCAAAGATATGCGGACATTTTTTTACGAAGATGGCGTTTTGGCTGAAAAATTTACTCAAAATGTAATAACGGGCAAAAAAGGCGATAAGCAAAAAGAGGGCGATTTGAAAACCCCTGTTGGCTTATATGACATAACTAGCCGCTTTACTCCGCCTGATCGCTACTACGGACCGCTTGCATTTGAGCTTTCTTATCCGAATTTGCTTGATAAAATTTCTAAAAAAACGGGCAGTGGCATTTGGATACATGGTTTTCCGATGGATGGTAGGCGCGATAATGAAGTTAGAACCAGAGGCTGCGTAGCGATGGATAACGATAGGCTTTTGAAATTTGGCAAGGTTATAGAAGATAACGGTTTGGTGCTTATAGACGAGATGCATGACACGCTTGCAAATGACGATGATATCGCTTTTGTGATGGCTTTTGTGTTTAAGTGGAAAAGTGCTTGGAGAAAAAACGACATAGATAAGTATCTGAAATTTTATTCTAAGGATTTTGTGCGGTTTGATGGGATGAACTTTGGCGAATTTGTCAAATTTAAAAAGAGAATTTTTGCCAAAAACGAGCAAAAAGAGATAAAATTCTCAAATTTTGCAGTCACCCCATATCCAAATGAGCAAAATTTAAAAATTTATAGAGTCGTTTTTCATGAGGATTACAGCGCTCCTTCGCATAAATTTAGCGGAAAAAAGGAGCTTTATGTAAGGCTTGAAAACGGCAAAGTAAAGATCATAACGGAGAGGTAAAATGCAAGAAAAAAGTGAAATTGTAAAGTCTAAGATAGAAGCGATCTTAAAGGCTCGTGGCGAGTTTTTCGCCGAGCTTGATAAACAGGTGCCAAAGATAGAAGGCACTGACGTATTTGATTTTAGCAAGTGCGAAAATGGCGATTTAAAGGCGATTTATGCGAAATTTTACGCTTATGATTACGGTGTGCGCAAGCTTTTGCCAGATGTATATGAAGCTTACGGCGTGAAATTTAATGTCTGAAATTTTATTAAATCGCGCCGCATATCTAAATAACCTTTCTAAAATTTGCTCCAAAGCCGGCGGCAAAGAGCGCGTTATACTCGTTCTTAAAGACAATGCCTACGGACACGGTGCAAAATTTATAGCAAAAGAGGCTAGTAAATTTGGGATCAAATTTACAGCGGTTAAAGATGAACGCGAAGCTAATGAGTTAGATGGTTTTTTTGATCAAATTTTAATACTTTCTCATTTGCCAAATGGAAATGAGAGCGATAGATTTATTTATGGGGTTAATGAGCTTTCGAATTTGCAAGCGTTTAAAAGTGGCACTAAAATTCATTTGGCTATAGATACTTTGATGCACAGAAATGGCATAATACTTGATGAAATCGAGGTTGCTTGCAGGATAGCTAAGCAAAATTCGCTTAAGATTTTAGGCGCATATACGCATTTTCGTTCTGCAGATGAGCTAAATAGTGATTATTTTGTGCAAAGAGAGAATTTTAAAATTGCAAAAGAAAAAATTCTAAAATATAGCGGACTAAATCAAGATGATCTGATTTTTCATTCGCATAATTCTGCCGGTCTTGAGAGGTTTAAAGAGCTTAAAAACGAGTATGTGAGAATCGGAATAGCTCAATATGGGTATGCTCAGTTTGATGATAGTTTAAATCTTGAGAGAGTAATGGAGCTTTGGGCCAATAGAATTAGCAGAAGGGAGCTCAAAAAGGGTCAATGCGTAGGATATGGAGCTAAATTTTGCGCAGATCGGAATATGGTAGTGGCAACTTATGATTTAGGCTATGCGGACGGACTTTTAAGGTATGATGGAGAAGGAGAGCTAATCTTGCCAAATGGCAAAAAAATGCTTGGCAAGATGTCTATGGATAGCTTTAGCTGTGAAGACTCAGGAGATAAGATTTGTGTATTTGAGGATGCAAGAGAATTTGCCAAGTTTTTTAACACCATAGAGTATGATGTATTGTCCAAACTATCGCCAAATTTAAAAAGAAGATGGGTTTAGATATATAATATAGAATATAATACTACTTTTTATAAAAAACTTTAATATCATAAATTGGTTATAATTGTCGGTTAAAAAGATAATCAAGAGGTTTATATGGATATAGAACATATTAAAACTAAAACCTACCCTATGACAGCCTTGTATGTAGAGGATGACGATGAAGTAAGAACTCAGACTGCTAAAATTTTAAAACTATTTTTTAATAGTGTAGTAGAGTGTAATAATAGCTATGATGGTCTAAAAGAGTTTAAAAAGCATAGTCCTGATATAGTTTTTACCGATATAAATATGTCTGGTATAAACGGTCTTGAGATGCTTGATACTATTAAAAATATCAATCCTGCTACAAAAAGCATCATATTTTCAGCGTATGACGATACTGCATATTTTACTAAGGCCATCGAAATAGGTGTGGATGGGTATATTTTAAAGCCTTTTTTGATATCAGATCTGCTTAATGTTTTAGAAAAGATAATTAATTCCGATGATATGAAGCAAAAAAATTTAATTTGCTTAGACAACGGATTTGTATGGGATAGTGAGGGATTAAATTTGTTAAAAGATAATAGATCGATTAGACTTACCAAAAATGAAATTGAACTTCTTAAAATGCTTTTAAGCTGTAAAGAAAGAGTTGCAGCAAGCGAGGATATAGAAAATAGACTATTTAATGATGATATTTGCGATAATAAGCGTATAAGAAATATCATATCTCGCTTTAATAAAAAAGTGGATTATCAACTGATAGAGAATATATACTCTCAAGGATATAAGATAAGATGCCAATACTAGACATAGAGCAAAATTATGAGAGATTGGATAAGATATTTTTTAATTCTGGGGTTGGAATTTTTATAGTAGATAAGAATAGGAATATCTTAGAGTGCAATGAGACGTTTTGTAGAATTTTTGGATATGAATATAACGAGATAATAGGTAAGTCTGCAAGAGTAGTGCATGTAAGCGAGAAAAAATATCTTCATTTTGCGGAAATCGGTTTTAATAAAGTTAGAAAAAATCAGGCCTTATATCTAAACTATGAATTCAGACATAAGAGCGGAAAGACAATATGGCTTAGAATTTCAGGAGACTCTATAACTAGCAAAAAAGAAGTTTTGTGGATAGTGGTTGATATTACGGAGCAAGTTTTGGTTGAGAAAAAACTAAAAGAGAGTAAATTAAAGATAAAGCGCCTTAATAAGACACTAAATTGCGAAGTTGAAAATCAACTAAGGGTCATTAGGCAGCAAGATGAGCAGCTGCAATATCAATCGAGGTTAGTTCAGATGGGAGAGATGCTAAATATGATAGCTCATCAATGGAGACAGCCACTATCTGCTATTTCCGCGACTACGTCTTTTTTATCCGCGAGTTTGATGCTTGATAGTTTTAAAAAAGATGAGTTTTTGGGCGAGATTGGAAAGATAGAGGAGTATGCCAAGCATCTATCAAATACTATCGATGATTTTAGAAATTTTTTTAAACCTACAAAAGCGAAAGAGACTACTACTCTAGAAGAGCTTTCAAACATGGCAATAAATATGGTAAAAGCTATTTTGTATACGCATAAAATTAAAATCTATACAAATTATAAGTGCGATAAACCGATAATGACGTATAAAAACGAAGTGGCGCAAGTTATTTTAAATCTTATTAAAAATTCTCAAGATGCGCTTCTGGAAAGAAAGATAGAAAACCCTATAATTGAGATTACAACATGCCGAGATAAAGATTTTTTTTGCCTTGGTATAAAGGATAATGCAGGAGGTGTGAACGAAGAGATAATAGATAAAATTTTTGATCTCTATTTTTCTACTAAAAACGATAAAAACGGCACCGGACTTGGCCTATATATGTCAAGAATTATTGTAGAAGATCACTGCAAAGGAAAGCTTGAAGTGCAAAATTTAAAAAATGGAGCACTTTTTACAATAAAACTTCCCAAATAGAAACTCTTTTGAGACAATCTTAAAATTTACATCTACATCATAAGACAAATCCAATACACTCTTTTCCTATAATGCTTTATGTAAAGAAATCACATTAGGAGGTGAGTAATGAGCGATTCTGTAGATAGACTTTACTTGGAAGAGCGTAGGCTTGTTAGAAGATACGGTCCGGTAAAATCCGTGCTTTTAAATAGTTTGTTCATCTTTGTGATCTTTTACGTATCATGGTGGATATTTCAAGATCCAAGAGGACTAATGAGGATGTATACCCCTTATGTAGGGTATATGTGGTGCAGATGGCTACTTGTTGTTATGATATGGGTTGCCTATCTGTTTGATTTTTGGCCTTTTAAAAAGGAGTGGCTATATAAGGCAAATCCTATCAAAAAGGGAATAATTTTTACGATAATCGTATTTTTTACCTTTTTTGTATTTTTAAAAGTATTTTTCGAATTTATTATGGGTGAGCTTGCAATATCCTATTTTAGCCCAAGACGTCTTGCGGAACTTGGTATAACTGATTTTTACGCATTAGAGTATGCGGCTCAAGCGATATTGATGTTTGCCGCTATTGCATCTTGGATTGGACCATCTTGGGTTGTGGCATCGGAAAACTCGCCATGGGAGAGGCTAAAGCAGCCTGTAAAAGGTTTTAGTGTATTTGTTTTGACCTTTTTGATGAGTTTTATAGTATATTTTGTATTTTTCCACTCTCAGATGGGAATTTTATTTGATCCTTGGCAAAAATACACCTCTATTACTCCTCCATGGTGGCACAATTTTGCCGATACGGTGCATGGAAATTTTAATATCGCATGGATTATGTGTTGTACCGTTATGGTGTGGGTATATGAGACTATTTGGGAGAGATATCCTTTTAATCTAATTAGAACTGATTGGATGAGAAGAACGGCGGCTTTTATAGGCATTATCGCTATGGCATTTTGTATAGCTTTTTTCTTTTATTACCTTCAAGAGTTAATTTGGGGCGAGCATATTAGGGGTGACAGAAGGCTTTATGCGCCTGATTGGAGATGGCTACATGTGGGTGAGATAGCGATATTCTGGCTAGTTCCGGTGCTGTTTTTAAAATTTTATTGCAATAATGGAGTTAATCAGTTTTCAAAGCCCGTAAATATCTTATTGAGAACAATGATTACGATAGTTGCGGCAGTGATACTTTATTATGTATACTATCAAATTTCACACTTTCTTTTAGGAACTCAAAAAGGATTTTCGCATCCGCAACAATTCCCGATGATTCCTATGATATGGTTTATTAATGTGATGCTGATAAACTACTGGTTTATGGATGGATGGCCGGGATGGAAGCTTGATGGAAAACGCGAAGAAGAAAAAGAGCATCTTGATGACTTTGGCAATAAAAATGCGCTTCTGGGCATGCTAATAGGCGTAATTATAGGTGCGATAATATACTTTATAGTGGTATTTTTAGCGCCTACTGTGGGCAATATGCTTACTATATTTAAATAAAGGATATTCTATGACAAATGAAGCTAGAAGAGATTTTATAAAAGGCGGTGCAGCAGGTATTGGGCTGGGAGCGCTTGCGTCTATGGGTATATTTTCATACTCTCCGGCAAGAGCTCTTTTTATGCCTGATGAGGTAAGAAAGATGAAGGATTTTGGTGCGATAAAAAGTGTAGAGGTTACAAATATATCTGAAACCAGCTGGTTTGATAACTCCGCTTTGATGGGAGATATAAAGGGTGCCGGAGGGCTTTTAGTAGATCAATATCTCTTTAACTGGCCTCCTTTTGGTAATGGCAAAGGGCTTGCAAAAGGAAGCTATAAAGAGGGAATGGAAAAGATTAAGCATCTATTGCCTGATAAGGTAGATGAGGCTTGGGAGGTTACTAAAGCCCTATCTGTTAATCCTGATAATGCGGGCGGATACGCAGCATTAATCGAGATAGAGCGACTAAATGGCGAAAAGAAAAAATACTTGCTAGATTGTGGCTGGTCATATAAATGGATGCATGAATGTTTTAAAAGAGAGGGTATAGACAAGATGCTCTCATCCGGAGAGATTGATACTCTCATCCTATCTCATGAGCACTTTGACCACTTCTGGGGGTTGCCTGTAGTATTGAAATACAAGCCTGATATTAAAATTATTATCCATGAGGGATTTTATCCAGAAGGCAGACAATATATCAAAGATTCAGGCCACAAGGGCGAACTTGTAGTGTTTAAAAAAGGAAGAAACGAGATAGAGCCTGGAGTTTGTACGTTTTGTTATGATTGTCCTATCATTAGCCGTGTATTTGGTGAGCAGTCAATCTTCGTAAATGTTCAAGATAAAGGCCTTGTAAGTATCACCGGATGTTGCCATCAGGGTATTATTACATTCTCCGATTCTGCGTATAAAGAGCTAAAATATGACAATGATCAGATGTATGGGATTTACGGCGGACTTCATATATCTCCTTTTGACGACTGGGATCCAAAGTATGATGACTTGGTTATCGGACTTAAAAAATGGGATTATCAGGTCATGGCTTGCAACCACTGCACAGGGCTTTTGACTGTTCAGAAATTTGCAAGAGAAGGTTATCCTATAGTAAGAGGAACGGCCAGATTTAGAACCAAGACAACTGATTATCTAGGCAATGGAGACAAGGTTAAATTTGGATAGCGAAATGGACTTAAAGGATATATGCCCGATTAAATTTAATTACGAGTTTGATGATTATAGGATGCTTATGAGAAGCATCCTAATAAAATCTTTGTATGATAGTCAGATTAAAGCGTTAAGCCGTTATAAAGGTATGCATAAAAGCAACTATTTTAACGAGTGCTGGACTATGAAATTTGGCTTTTCTGAAGGGGTTTATGGGCTTATATTATCAGAAGTAAAAAATGGTGAGGCAATTTTTGTGCTCTACTATTTTTCTTCTTGCTCTGAGAATCTTTTAGATAATAACTCTCTTTTTGAGGCTATGGTTGCCTCAAAAGAGGGTTATGCAGAGAAAATTAGAAATTTCTCCTCTTATAAAGAGCTTTTTAATAATTTTATTATCGCTAAAATTTATGTTAAAGTTGAAAATGAGGGAATATTTTTATCTTTAAGGACTAAATTAAAAGATAGAATATACTCAAAAGATGGGGTTGTTATAGACGGCAAACAGGTTATAAAAGAGGGTGAAATAGATAAAAATTTCCCATCTTTTAGGGCCTCTCTTGCTTTCGTAAATTTTATGCATTTAGCAATATCTGGGATATATGAGCCAGATTTTAACTCACTTAAAATATATAAAAAAGATGGCGAGGCTATATGCTATAGTAACTCTTTGGAATTAAATACCAAAAAAGATATATTTTCTAGTGAAATTCATATAAATATGCTTTATGGAAAATCTGATAAAAACTATCTTTTTGATGAGAGCGGATTTAAAATTTTAAAAAATAACTCTTATATGTATAAATTTTTAATAAATTTAAAAAAAGAGAGCAAAAATTTAGCGCTATCGACTCAAAAAGATAGGGCGAATTTTTTTATAATCACCGGCTTTCTTGGCTCTGGAAAGACTAAATTCCTTCAAAATTTCATAGAGCATGAAACGGCTCAAAATAGATTTACCGGAGTTATTCAAAACGAAATTGGCAAGATCGGGCTTGATGGACAACTAGTTGATGCCAATTATGCGACCATTGAGATAGATGAAGGATGCGTGTGCTGCTCTATGGCTGGACAGATAAAGATGGCAGTAGCTAAACTAAATGAAAAAAATCCCGATACCATACTACTTGAAACAACCGGAGTAGCGAATCCTTTTAACCTGTTAAGCGAGTTAAACGAGATAAAAGATATTGTAAATTTATGCTCTATCGTTACAGTAGTGGACGGAGCTAATTTTTTAAGAGAGTATAAGAGGTCAAAGATAGTGCTGGAGCAGGTTAAAGCCGCTGATGTAATATTGCTAAACAAGATAGATCTTATAACTTCTGGCGAAAAAGATAAAATTTTGCAAATTTTAACTAAAAACAATAGATGCGCAGAGATTTTTGAAACTATAAATTCTGAATTAAATCCCAATTTTCTACTCTACAACCAAAGCCAAACATCATATATAGCCTCTTTGATGATTGAAGGTAAAATACACGCCACTCATTTAAATGAGGGCATAGTTTCTTTTAAAAAAGATTTAAGAGAGTATATAGATAAAGAAAGATTTATAAATTATATTAAACAGCTTCCGGAAAATTTTTTAAGAATAAAGGGTGTGGTCTCTTTTGAAAATGATGAGGCTCAATATGTGTTTCAATTTGTAAATGGTAAATTTGACATAACTATTTTTGATAGAGAGAAGAGATGCGATAATTTTTTAGTATTTATTGGAAGAGAGATAGAGGAGGATTTCTATTTTCCTAAAGAATTTTATAAAATTTCTTACTATTAGTCTTTTTAAATTTAAAAAGTATTACAAAATAACAGAAAATTAATTAAATTTTTTAAATTTTAAGGTTAAAATACCATGATTATTTTAACTTAAGGAATTTAAAATGAGAAAATTTTTAGGTTCAGTATTCTGTGCAATCTCTTTAATGGCAATGCCTCAAGATGCCGAGCATACTCCAGAACAGATAGCAAAAAACATAGAGATTGAAATTTCAGCCCATCTACCTAAAAAAATAGATGAGCATATAACATTTAAAAACATTAAAGCATTCGGAAGCAAAATAACATACAGCTACGAGATTCACGATACCGCAAGCGTTAAATTTTCTCAATTTTCATGGCAAAAGATCGATGATATGAAAAAAACATATCACGAAAGAGTGTTGAAATCAGCATGCGAAAAAGAGGATACAAGAGCCATACTAAATACCGGTGTTGTTATGGAGTATAGATACACTCTTGATAGTGGCAAATTCTTCTTTCAATTTAGCCTAAGCAAGGATGAGTGCGAGAAATCAGGTCTGTAAATAAATTTAGTAGAGAATTTCTCTACTAAATTGTATTTTTTAGTTCTTCAAGTCTAGCTATGCGATCCTCTGTTCTTGGATGTGTTCTAAATAATGTATTAATCGTATTTTTCACACTTCCAAATGGATTTATTATAAACATATGAGCGCTTTGAGGATCCGCATTTCTCATCATATAGTTTTTTGCGTAGTTATCAAGCTTTCTTAGTGCACTTGCCAGCCACTCCGGGCGACCTGTAAGTAGTGCCGCGCCTTTATCTGCTTTATACTCCCTTTCTCTTGAAATAGCCATCTGTATTACGGTAGCGGCTATTGGAATAATTACTGCTAGTAGGATCATTAAAACCCCATTTGAGCGGTTTTGACTACTGCTATTTCCGGCAACGGCGCCAAATTTGGCAAAATTTGCAAGTATTGCGATGGCTCCCGCAATTACTGCAGCTATTGAGCCTGTTAGTATATCATAGTGGCGCACATGACAAAGCTCATGGGCCAGCACCCCTTCTATCTCATCTTTATTTAGTAGATTTAAAAGTCCTTCAGTTACGGCAACGGCGGCATTTTTTGGGTTTCTGCCTGTTGCGAAAGCGTTTGGAACTTGCTCTGGTATTATATAAACCTTTGGCATAGGTAGATTGGCTTTTTTTGTTAGACGAGCAACTATTTCAAATAGCCCTTTAGCATCGTTTTCATGCACTTCAATCGCCTTGTAATGTCTTAACACTAACTTGTCGCTAAAAAAATATGAGAAGAAATTCATCCCCAGAGCGATTAAAAAGGCCATAATCATGCCTTCTTGACCGCCAATCATTCCGCCTACGGCTATAAAAAGTAGCATCAACCCTGTCATTAAAAATACGGTTTTAAAAATCTCCATCTTTGATCCCTTGTTTGAAAATCGCCGCATCTACACCCAGTTCACAAAGCTCTTTAATTTCGGCTTGACTCTCTATGATAACGCAAATTTGAGAGTCAAAAAGATAGTTTTGTGCGATTTTAGCGGCCTCTTTGGCAAGCTCTTTTGGAGTGATTATATATTTTGCTCCGCAAGCGTTTGCTATTACGACCTGCACTATATCATCTGTTTTTAAACTAAAATTCGCACCAATTTTAATAGCTTTAGCTATCATGGTCTCTTGATAACTAAATAAATTTTGTCTATTGCCCCTTATATCGCTCTCTTTTTTACAATAAAATAGCGGTTCATACGGCACAAGAGAGTGCCCTATAATTTTCATTTATAATCCCTCACACAATCTTTGCATATATATTTTGTACTACTTAAAATAGCCTCTTTGGCTTCTACGAATGTGCCGCATTTGCTACACTCTACAAAGTTTTCTATCTCTTTTACATCCTTCTTTTTTGTATGTTTTTTTCTACTTTTGAAAAAAACTATATAAATTACAATTAAAACCACTATAAAAACTAAAATTTTAGCCACGATATCCACCTATTAATACGTAATTTCTATTTTTAAAGTTATAAATTTTTGCATCTATGCCCGATATTTCATCTTTTGCTCCGCTGCCTTTGTATAGCAAAATTTGTGTCTTTTCATCATGAAAACCTTTACAAATTTTTAAAAGATCCTTTGTTTTCATGAGAGCTCTAGAGGTAATAAGATCGGCTATAAAAGGCGAAGAGAGTTCAATTTTTTCGCTCTTTACGTTTAAATTTTCTAAATTCATCTCAGCCTTTACATAGCTTAAAAATGATGATTTTTTTAAATTTGGCTCAAATAGAGTCCAGCTGCAATCTTTTAAAATAAAGGCTAAAAATATAGCCGGAAATCCTGCTCCGCTACCTACATCTATCGCAGTTTTTGGATAATATTCTAGAAATTCCAAAGGCCTTATACTATCATCCACTATTTCACTTATGTTTTTATAATTTGTTAGATTATGCACTCTGTTAAATTTTCTTAAAATTTCGCTAAATTTCTCTACTTTTTCATTAAAATCTGAGGGCTTATCAATTTTCATCAAGCATATGTCCCATTTGCTCTTTTTTTATCTTTAGATACTCCTCGTTAAATTTATTCGCGTGTATTATGATAGGTACGCGTGCTACGACTTCCACGCATTTTAAGCCCATTAGCTTTTGAGGATTATTTGTAAGCAAATTTATCTTGGCTATTCCAAAATCTTTTAGGATAAAATCAACTATCTCATAAGTCCTCTCATCAGCCTTAAATCCCAGCTGGTGATTTGCTTCGATAGTATCAAGCCCCTTGTCTTGCAAATTATATGCGTTTACTTTGTTTAAAAGACCAATATTTCGCCCTTCTTGACGTAGATAGATGACCATGCCAGTATGCTCTTCGATATATTTTAAGCTCGCTTCAAGCTGATCGCGACAATCGCATTTCAAGCTTCCTATCGCATCACCAGTTAGACATTCTGAGTGAATTCTTACATTAACTACATCGCCAAAAGGCTTTTTAAATATCACCAAATGCTCTTTTTCACCTTCTTTAAAAGCTTTTATCTCAAACATCCCGAAACGTGACGGCAAATTTGCCACGTTAGATAACTTTATATTCATAAATTTTTAACTCCTAATATGCTACACTTATAAGTTAGCATTGTATCAAAGTAAAAGGAAAAATATGTTTAAACGCTTTAGAAGACTAAGGATAAACCCTTATATTAGGGATTTGGTACGCGAAAATCAGTTGAGTGTAAATGATTTTATCTATCCTCTTTTTGTAGTTGAAGGAAAAGGGATAAAAAAAGACACAAGTTCGATGCCTAGTGTATTTCAGATGAGTTTGGATGAAATTTTAAAAGAGTGTTCGGAAGTTGTAAATTTAGGCATAAAATCGATTATTTTATTTGGAATCCCAAGTGTAAAAGATAGCATAGGAAGTGATGCTTTATCAGATGACGGCATCATTGCAACCTCTCTTAGAGCGATAAAGGATAAATTTCCAAATTTAGTCGTAGTCACTGATCTTTGTTTTTGCGAATATACCGATCACGGACACTGCGGAATTTTAGATCACGTTCATGAAACTATAGATAACGACGCTACACTTGAAATCTCAGCAAAACAAGCGATAATACATGCTAAAAATGGAGCCGATATCATAGCTCCAAGTGGCATGATGGACGGTATCATTACAACTCTTCGCAGTGCGCTTGATGAGAGTGGATTTGAAAATTTGCCTATCATGGCGTACTCGACCAAATTTGCTTCTGCTTATTATGGACCGTTTCGCGATGTAGCCGAGAGCACTCCAAGCTTTGGCGATAGAAGAAGCTATCAAATGGATCCTGCAAATCGTTTGGAAGCTATAAACGAGAGTTTAGAGGATGAGGTGCAGGGTGCTGATATTTTGATGGTAAAACCGGCGCTTGCATATCTTGATATTATAAGAGAGTTAAGAAATTCGACAATGCTTCCTGTATGCGCTTATAACGTTAGTGGCGAGTATGCACTATTAAAAGCAGGTGCTAAAGCCGGAGTGATTGACTATGATCGTGTGATGATGGAAACTCTTGTAGGATTTAAAAGAGCTGGGGCAAATCTTATCATAAGTTACCATGCGAAGGAAGCTGCTGAAATTTTAAGAAAAGAGAGATAAATGAGACATTTTTTGACACTTAATGATTTTAGCAAGGATGAAATTTTAAATATCATTAAGTTGGCTCGCGAGATAAAAAAAGAGGCTAAGCAAAAAGATTATAAGCCATATCTTAAAGAGCAGACACTAGCCATGATATTTGAAAAAAGCTCCACTAGGACTAGGGTAAGCTTTGAAGTAGGGATGCATCAACTTGGAGGCAAGGCTTTGTTTTTAAGCTCAAATGACCTTCAAATAGGAAGAGGTGAGCCTATAAAGGATACTGCAAGGGTCATAAGCAGAATGGTTGATATGGCTATGCTTAGAGTAAATCGTCACGAGACACTGGAGGAATTTGCCAAATTTAGCCTTGTGCCTGTTATAAACGGACTTAGCGATAAATTTCATCCTGTTCAACTAATGGCTGATTATTTGACAATGCTTGAGTTTGCAAGCGGAGATAAGATAGCTTATGTCGGCGATGGAAACAATATGGCTCACTCTTGGCTGATGCTTGCTAGCAAGCTAGGGCTTGAGCTTTGTATAGCCACTCCAAATGGATATGAGGTCGATGGGCAAATTTTAAAGCAAGCGTTTAAAAATGCAGAAATTTCTGGAGCCAAAATTTATATTACAAATGATATTAAAGAAGCCGTGTCAAATGTCGATGTAGTTACGACAGATACGTGGGTTTCAATGGGTCAAGAGGCGGAAAAAGAGAAGCGCTTAAGAGATTTTGATGGATATTGTGTGGATGAGAATTTGATGAAGTTAGCCAAAAAAGATTCGATTTTCCTTCATTGTCTTCCTGCTTATAGGGGGTATGAAATAAGTGAGGCAGTATTTGAAGCGCATGCGGATGAAATTTTTGTTGAAGCCGAAAATAGACTACATGCGCAAAAGGGTGTTATGGTCTGGCTTGACAAAAACAAAGGAAATTAATGAGCGAAAAGAAAAATTTGCAAGATACTTATAAAAAAATAGATGAGATAAGCGATGAGCTCGGTATAAAAGATGACGAAAAGACTATTTTTGAAATAGTTCCCACAAGCGATCCAAATCAGATGAGCCTAAGCCTAAAAAGCGGTTCTTGGGGCGGTGTTGAACCCTGGTTTGGGATAGATGAAAATCAAAATTTACATACGATGGTCTCTATAAAATCACTTTCTGAGCTTATATCGGCTTACCGTAGAGTGCAAAAGGAAAATTTCGAGCTTAAGCTTGAAAAAACCATTTGGCAAAATATACCTGTAGATTTCAGCGATGTATGGGTTGTAGCCATGGATGAAATTCGTAAAATTGCGCTTAGAGAGCATGGCAAGAAAAATATAAATGTAAATTTAGAAAATTTAGTAAAAAATATAAAAAAAGAGCATCCTAATTTGTTTATAGAGATGGAGGATTTAATGGAAAGTAGAGGGCATAAGGCAAATGATTGATTTTGATGCATATGTGAAATATTCACGTCCAGGACCAAGGTATACAAGCTATCCTACTGCGCCTGAATTTAGTGCAAAATTTAGCTATGAAGATTATTTAAATGAGCTTAAAAATCGTGATTTCTCACGCCCGCTTTCGATTTACGTTCACTTGCCGTTTTGTAGAAGTGCCTGTTATTTTTGTGGCTGTAACGTAATTTATACAAGCAAAGAGGATAAAAAAGAGCGATATATCGAGTATCTTAAAAAAGAGCTTGATATTTTGGCATCAAATTTAGATACTAAAGCTGAAGTCTTGCAGATGCATTTTGGAGGTGGAACTCCTACTTTTTATAACGCAGAGCAGCTTGATAGGATAATTTGTGCGATAAAAGCTAAATTTCCAAATTTTTCAAAGTTTGCAGAGGTTAGCTGCGAGATAGATCCTAGATTTTTAACCGAGGAGCAGCTTGATGTGCTAATCTCTCACGGATTTAATCGCATTAGCTACGGTGTACAAGATTTTGATGAAAAAGTGCAGAAAGAAATCCACCGAATTCAGCCTTATGATATCACTCAAGATGCCATAGATATGGCACGCACAAAAGGCATAAATTCTATTAATATGGATTTGATTTACGGACTTCCTTATCAGAGCTTAGAAAGCTTTAAAGAGACTTTAAATAAGGCTTTAACGCTTAGTCCGGACCGTCTCGCGGTATTTAATTATGCGCATGTTCCATGGATTAAAAAATCCATGCGTAAATTTGATGAGGCTACTCTTCCAAGTCCAAAGGTAAAGCTTGAAATTTTAAAATATACGGCTGAATTTTTTGTAAAGAATGGCTATAAAATGATCGGCATGGATCACTTTGCAAAGCCTGATGATGAGCTTTTTGTAGCTCTTGCAAATGGAACTCTTCATAGAAATTTCCAAGGCTATACGACTAAAGGAGGAGCCGATCTGATAGGAATAGGCGTTACAAGCATAGGCGAAGGAAGACGCCACTATGCGCAAAATCATAAGGATATGGATGAGTATGAAAAATCGCTTGATAATGGTATTTTGCCATATTCAAAAGGAATTTATTTAAGTGATGATGATCTACTTAGAAAGGCTGTGATAATGAGCCTTATGAGTAATTTTGCCCTTGATATTAAAGCTATAGAATCGGAATTTAATGTAAATTTCTTTGAATATTTTAAAGATGATTTGGCGGAGCTGAAGGGACTTAGTGAATTTGTATCCGTAACTCCTGAAAAAATAACCGTAAATGAAACAGGAACGCTTATAATTCGTAACATAGCCATGTGTTTTGATGCCTATTTAAAGAAAATTCCTGAAAATTTAAGACGTTTTTCAAAGACTGTATGATGTATAAATTTAGTGAAATCGCAGATAAGTGCGTAAAGTGTGGTAAGTGTATTCAGGTGTGTACTATACACAACGTAAATAGCGATGAGGTTACATCTCCACGCGGATTTTTGGATCTGCTTGGAGCTTATGAAAGAGGCGAGCTTGAGCTTGATAAAAACGCTAAAAATATCTTTGAAAGCTGTTTTTTATGCACTAATTGCGTTGATGTTTGCCCAAATTCGCTTAGGGTTGATACGGCTATAGAAAATGTGCGCAGAAATTTAGCGCAGAAATTTGGCATAGCTTGGTATAAAAAGATGTTTTTCTGGCTACTTAGACATCGCTTTATTATGGATATCTGTGCTAGGCTTGGATATGTATTTCAAAGTTGTGCGTTTAAGATAAAAGAGGGCACAATGACTCCTAGGTTTAGCCTTCCTATAGTAAAAAAAGAGAGATTGTTTCCGACTGCTAAAGGAAAGAGCTTTTTAAACTCTCATCCTGAATTTATAGATAACGGCGGTGAAAAAACAATAGGAATATTTATAGGATGTATGGGAAACTATGCGTATACGAGCATCGGTGAGAGTTTGTTAAAGATAGCAAAAGAGTTAAAGCTTAATGTTCATATGATGAAAAAACAGGCCTGTTGCGGTGCACCGGCTTATTTTACAGGCGATTTTGATACGGTTGATTTTTTAGCTAAAAGAAATATTGAGTATTTTGAGAGTTTAAGCGATAAGCTCGATGCTATAATTATCCCAGAAGCAACTTGTTCTGCGATGGTTAAAGTTGATTACGAACATTTTTTCCATAATGATGAGTATTGGAGAGATAGAGCTAAAAAAATTAGCGAAAAAATTTTTCTAGCTACTGAATATCTTGAAAAATATACGAATTTGGCCGAAATTTTAGCTTTAAAGGGCAAAAAACTAGAGTCAATTACCTATCATGACGCCTGTCACGCAAGAAAAATGCAAGGAGTTTATAAAGAGCCCCGTAAACTTTTGGCGCAAAATTACGATATAGTAGAAATGAGTGATCCAAATGAGTGTTGTGGGTTTGGCGGAGTAACAATGCAGGCTGAAAAATATCACCTGAGTCGTTCGGCCGGGCAGAGGAAGGCCGCAATGGTAGATGCCGTGAATGTAAAATTTGTAAGTGCTGAATGTAGTGCATGCAAGATGCAAATTTCAAATGCACTTCACATACATGGATCAAATGTAAAATTTGAAAATCCTATAGATTTGATAGCGGCAAATTTATGAAATTTACAATCAAATTAAAAATTTAATTGATAGATTATTACGATGATATATTAAATTTTGTTTTTTTGTAGTATAATAATTGGGCTATTGCGAGATTAAAGAATTTATTGAAAGGATGTTTATTATGAAAAACATAGTTGTTATTAGCATGTTAGCTGCTACAAGTATATTATTCGCACAAGATATGTCTTATAGAATATATATGAGTACTGTTAGTGAAGCTATGGGCGAAAAGCAGATAAATAGAGCTTTAAAAAAAGTAAGAAGTGAAATTTCGAGTGACTCTAGACTTGATGCTGATATTTATTTAGACAAAGGATATAGGGTTTTGTATGTAGATACTGCACCGGTTTCTAAAGAAGAGGCCAGTGAGATACTTTCTCAAATTAAGAAAATTCCTGGCTATGAAGGCTCTTTGATGAAGAGAAAAACTGAGCAGAGTGCTAGCTCGTTGGTTGTAAAAAATGTCTCTAAAGATGTTGTATCAAAAGAAGTAAAAATGGATACTTCTGGAGAGAAAGAGAGCATTATCGCTCATAATATTGTTGAGAAAAAAGTTGAGGAGCCAGTTTTTAAAAACGATAATAATTTAAATAGCTTAACGAATGTGGATAAACAAAATGTTGCTATTAATGAAGTTATAACTTTAAGTCAGGCTATAAAAACTATTTTAGAAGAAAATCCTGGATTTAAAGAGACTGAATTTGCATATATGCAAGTAGGCAAGGATTTAAATATTGCAAATAATGCTTACTATCCTACCCTTGATCTGTATGGAACTTATGGATACGCAAAAGAAAAAACTGATGACGGAAGAGTTGTTCAGACAGGTAAGGGCAAAAAGGCTACGGCCGGAGTAACTTTTGTAGAAAATATATATAATGGCGGAGCCGATAGGAATAGGATTATTTCTCAAAGTCATAGACTTGATGCTGCTGCATATAGCGTAGTTCAAAGGGCGGACAGACTGTCCTTGCAACTAGTTAACTCATATCTTGAAGTTATTAAAAATAAAGAATTGCTTAATATTTCAAAAGCTAATGTAAAAACCCATGAAGAAATTTATGCTCAGATAAAAGATAGAACAGATTCCGGATTTGCTAGAGGATCTGAAGAGAGACAAGCCGGTTCTCGTCTAACATTAGCACAAGCTAACTTGGTGGCTCAAGAGAATAACTATTATGATGCTTTAAGCACATTTGAAAAGCTCTATGGAAAAAGAGTTGAGGCTGAAAATTTAACTCTACCTAATTTTGATTTACCGCTTCCAATTGCTGAATATGTGGTATATGAAAAGGCTATGAGATGTAATCCTACCGTTCTTTTAGAAATGTCTAATATCAAGATGAATGAATCTGTGGTAAATGAAAAAAAGGCTCCTTTTAGACCTAGACTTGATTTTGAGGCATCTGCAGCTTATGAGAGAAATGATGTATTTTATGATGATTATAAAAAAGAGCAATATGACGCATTGTTAAGATTAAAATATAACCTTTATAATAAAAATATAGATAAACTTGAAAAAGAAAAAAGCAAGCTGGCTGTTACAGAGTCTATGCATAGCATGGAAAATGTCAAAAGAGATCTATCTGAGAGCTTGAAATTTTCATGGCAAACATATATTTTGAATCAAAAAAAGATGGAGTATCTTGAAAGACACGTTGCGTATTCTAAAGATACTCTTGACTCATATAGAGATGAATTTAGAATAGGCAGAAGAGATCTAATTAATTTACTTGACGCAGAGAGCGAGTATAATAATGCTCTTACAGAGATAATTAATACTAAAAATGCACTTTTATATTCTAAATATAGACTTCTTGATAATATGGGTATGCTTACTGATAGCTTTGAACCAGGATTTTCAAAGAGGTATATTCAAGGCGCTTGCAGTATAGATAGCGACCTTAAATAAGTACTGAAATGATCGCCCGTATAAATACGGACAAAACTATACTTATGGCACTCTTTATGAGTGCCTTTTTTTTATTTTTTCTTTTTGCAGAAAATGAATTTATAAAAGCTTCCACATATGAAAAAATTGCTAAAATTTATGGCGAGAATGCTAAAAAAAGAGTAATAGGATTAAATAAGCTAATGGTGAGTTTGCAAAACTCTAGTGAGCAAGAGAAGCTTTTGAAGGTCAATGACTATTTTAATCTTCTTACCTGGAAGGAAGACCAAGATGTGTGGGGAAAGAAAGACTATTGGGCTACCAGAATGGAATTTTTGGGTAAGGGCGCAGGAGATTGTGAGGATTTCGTAACTGCTAAATATTTTACATTAAAGCAACTTGGCATATCTACCGAAAAGCTCTATTTTACATACGTAAAAGCCGTTGAATACAATCAAGCTCATATGGTTTTATCATATTATGACACTCCAAAATCAATACCGCTTATCTTAGATAATATAAATCCCAAAATAAGAGTTGCTACACAGAGAAAAGATCTTGTTCCTGTCTATAGTTTTAACGGTGATTCCTTGTTTTTGTCTAAGCAGGAGGGTTTGGGGCAAGCAATTCCAGGGGGAAATAAAAAACAAAATCCAAAATGGTTAAATTTGGTGGATAGAATGAAAGAGGATGGATAATGACACTTTTTAAACAGATTATGATTGCAATTATGTCTTTTGGATTGGCTATATTTATAGCTGTTGGTATATTAAATTTCACCACTATAAATAATTACATATCATCACAGCTTAGTGCAAATGCAAGACATACAGCAAATTCGCTTGGTCTTGCGATTAAAACAGTGGCCGATTTAAACGATGTTTCAACTATAGAAGCCATGGTTAATTCAATGTTTGATAGCGGTTATTACTCTATGATAAAACTTGTAGATGTTGATGGCAACTCTCTTGTTGAAAATACTCAAGAGACTGTGGTAGAAGGTGTTCCAAGCTGGTTTGTTAAGAATATAAAATTAAGCGCCCCTATAGAGAGTAGTGAAATTATGGACGGATGGTCGAAATTTGGCACTCTTTATGTTCAAAGCAATACTGGCATAGCATACTATGAGTTATATACTATATTAAAAAATGTATTTTATATACTAACTGTTATATCTATAATAGCTCTTTTTGTAAGTTATTTTGGAATAAAATTTATTTTTATACCTCTTAAGAAAGTTCAGATTCAAGCTGAGGCTATTTTAGGAAACCGATTTATAATTCAGGATAAAATTCCATTTACTGTTGATGTTAGGCGTATAGTTTTGGCAATGAATAGTATGGTAGGTAAGGTTAAAGATATTTTTGAACAGAGTGCGAAAACTCTTAGTAAATACGAGGATTTACTTTATAAAGATGATCAGACGGGACTGTTTAATAGAAGGTATTTTCAGAATAAATTTGATGATTATCTATCAAGCGAAGAGTATTCGAGTGGCTCAGTTATGATGGTGTCTTGTAAGGAATTGGATAAACTTAAAAAAGATTTAGGTTTTGAAAAGTGGAATAATTTAGTCGTCTCTATAGCAAATTCTATCAGTAGTCATACATCTGGCATGCTATGTTCAAGGCTTAATGATAACGATTTTATAGTCATAGCACCGAGTGTTACATCATCAAG
The DNA here is from genome assembly GCF_012978815.1 of Campylobacter sp. RM16189. NCBI lineage: Bacteria > Pseudomonadati > Campylobacterota > Epsilonproteobacteria > Campylobacterales > Campylobacteraceae > Campylobacter > Campylobacter sp. RM16189. The sequence goes on from NZ_LIWR01000003.1 coordinate 29,236, forward strand.
ATTATTCCATATCGGAGAAAACACTCTCTTGCAGATAAAAGAGATATTTGAAAAAATTGACTTGAAAAACGACGATTGTTTTGTTAATAGTTCCGTAGTAGAGTATTCTTATGATAGTAAGTTAAAAAATATAATGATTATATCCGATATAACCATATTAAGAGCCAAGGAGATTGGAAACTTTAAAATCAAAGTTTACGATGAGGGTTCTGAAATATTACTTGGTAAAGAACAATATAGGCAACTTATAATAGACTCTATTGAAAACAATATGTTTAAATTTGCAGGACAAAAAGTAGTTTCTGTTATAAAAGAGATTGAGCATCATGAGCTATTTTTAAGGCTTGTTGATAAAGACGGTAGGTGGCAGATGGCAAGTTATTTTATGCCTATGGTAAATGAGTTAAATTTTGCAGCAAAGATAGATTTGTATGTTTTAAATAAAGTTGTAAATATGTTTAAAGAAAAAACATTGCCACAAGGTGCCATATCTATAAATTTAGGAAAAGAAGTATTAACATCTACTTATTATTTTTCAGAAATTGAAGCAGCATTTAGACAAATTAGACAAAACGCAACCGGCAAAGTTTATATAGAGATACCAAATAAAGATGAGCTGGATACTTCTATACTTATCAATTTACATAGAAAACTTCTTGAATTCGGCATAGGCCTTGGATTCGACCATTTTGGATTTGATGCTAAAAGTATAGAGAGAATTAGAGAAATTACTCCTGATTATGTTAAAATTCCAGCCAGAGACTTGATAGATTTCTTTGGTGAGAGTAGTTCCGAACAAAAGCACTCTTTTGATACAATGATGAGGAGTAAAGATATTAATATCATAGCCATAAGCGTAGAGAGCAAGAAGCAAAAAGAGAAGCTGGAGTCCCTTGGTATTGTTTCAATGCAAGGAATGTTTATAGAAGAGACAAAAAATATTGGATAATAAAAATGCAAGAAAAAGTTAAAAACGATGAGCTTTTGGATTGTTTAGTAATTTTTACTAAGCTTCACAATAATCCATATACGGCAGATGCTTTAATTACTGGATTGCCCGTAAATGAAAATGAAAGCGTAGAGCTTTTTTCGTTAAACGGTTCAAAATCTCTTTTTACAAGAGCCGCTAAAAGAGCAGGATTTATATCTACTCTTGCCAATAAGGAAATAGACGAAATTTCCCCTCTTGTGCTACCATGCATTTTGATTTTAAGAGGCAAAAAAGCTTGTATTTTAGAGAGTTTTGAAGACAAGAATCATGCTAAAATCATAACTCCAGATATGCCAAACGGCTCGAATATAGTAGAGATAAGCAAGCTTAAAGAAGAGTATCTTGGCTATACTTATCTTCTAAAGCGTGAATTTATACCAGAAGAAAGCAATAATTATCTTATAGATAGTAAGTCTGAACATTGGTTTTGGGGCACTTTAAAGCGTTCTAAAAAAATTTATATAGATGTATTAATCGCCAGTATTGTTGTAAATTTATTTGTTTTAGCAAGTCCGCTTTTTACTATGAATGTATATGATAGAGTTGTTCCAAATAATGCTGTAGAGACTTTATGGGTACTAGCTCTAGGAGTAGGTTTTGTGTATATAGTGGATCTATTCTTAAAATTTACTAGAACTTATTTTCTTGATATTGCTGGTAAAAAGAGCGATATTATTATGAGCTCTTTGCTCTTTGAGAGAGTTATGGATATCAAGCTATCTGTTAAACCAAAATCGGTAGGTTCGTTTGCCAATAATCTTAGAGAATTTGATACTGTTAGAAACTTTTTTACATCCAGTACTTTAGTTGTTTTGGTTGATCTTCCGTTCTCTATTCTGTTTCTTTTGGTTATATATTTCTTGTCTGGAGCAATGGTTCTTGTTCCTATGGTTTTTATAGTACTTATTATAATATATACTTTTTTGATAAAAGATCCTCTTCAAAATAGTATTAAGAGTACTTTTGAGGCAAGCGCAAAGAAAAATGGAATACTTATCGAGACTCTAAATGGACTCGAAACAATTAAGACAATGGGCGCTACCGGTCATGCTCAATGGAATTGGGAAGAGGCTACAGGAGAGATAGCCAATAAGAGTATAAAATCAAAGCTTATATCTGCCTCCATTGGTACTGTAACCTCTTTTTTGGTACAGTTAAATACTGTAGCGGTAGTAGTGCTTGGCGTTTATATGATACAGGATATGAAGCTTACTATGGGTGGCCTTATAGCAGCTGTTATGTTATCATCTCGCGCGATAGCTCCTATGGGGCAAGTGGCTTCGCTATTAGCTAATTTCGAGCAGACCAAAACAGCATATGAAAGTTTAAAAAATATCATGAATTTGCCTGTTGAGCGACCTGATGGCAAAAAATTTATTAGAAGAAATACTTTTGATGGTAAGATTGAGTTTAAAAATGTTAGTTTTTCTTATCCCGAGAGTACAAAAAGTTCTCTTGACAGAGTAAATTTTGTAATTAATCCTGGAGAAAAAGTAGGAATTATAGGTAAAAATGGTTCCGGAAAAACTACTATACAAAAGCTAATTCTTGGGCTTTACTCTCCAACAGACGGCTCCGTGCTTATAGACGGAATTGATATAAATCAGATAGATCCTGCCGATTTGCGCCGAAATATTGGATATGTACCTCAAGATGTAATGCTTTTTAAAGGAACTGTTAGGGCAAATATAGTTTATAAGGCTCCTCATGTCGATGATATGCAGATAATAAAAGCAGCAAAAATAAGTGGAGTCGATGAATATGTGGACTCGCATCCTCTTGGATTTGATATGCCTGTGTTTGAAAGAGGCGAGGGTATTAGTGGTGGTCAACGTCAAGCTATAGCAGTGGCAAGAGCTTTTTTGCTTGATAGCCCGATTATACTTCTCGATGAGCCTACAAATTCTCTTGATAGTAGTGTTGAGGCTAAACTTAAAAATAACCTTAAATACAATACTAAAAATAAAACTATGATACTAATAACACACAAAACATCACTTCTTGATCTTGTCGATAGATTAATAGTAGTGGATGGCGGTAAAATTTTACTTGACGGAACAAAAGAAGATGTGTTGGCAAAGCTTAGCGGGAAGTAGGTAGTATTATGAGCAAAGAGTTAAAAGAAAACTTAAAACGCCAAGAGGATATTGGTAAAAATTTAAATGATTCCGTGGATAATATTAAAAGGATTATCCAATCAAAAGAATATGATGCTTACGATTTAAGGTTTATGTCCAGCTTGTCTGAGGCGGTACTAGCAAAGGCTCCATCAACTTCAAGAAAAATTTTATATATTATTTTTATAACCGTTGCTTTTCTTGTAGGCTGGGCATCATTTGCCGAGATTGATGAGATTACAAGAGGCACTGGCAAGATCATTCCATCGGGCAAAAACCAGATAGTGCAAAATTTAGAAGGCGGTATTATAGAAGAAATTTTTGTCCACATGGGAGATGAGGTTAAGAAAGGTCAAATTTTGATAAAAATAGACAATAAAACCTTTTCGAGTAGCTATGGAGAGTCAAAGTTAAGACTTGATGAGCTTCAAGCAAAATATTTAAGGCTTGATGCCGAAGCTAATGACAAGGAATTTGACTACAATACAACAATGGATGATCAGATGAGGCAATCTGTTGCTTTTGAAAAGAGTCTTTTTGAAACTAATAAGGCTAGATTAAGAGAGCAGGTTAATATATTTGAAGAGCAGATTAAACAGCGACAAAGCGAGCTTAGAGAGCTTAGAAATAAAATTTCTCAGACCCAAAATAGTTATAATCTAATGCTTAAAGAGAAGCAGATAACTGAACCTCTTTTTAGAAAAGGGCTTGTAAGTGAGGTTGAATATTTGCAGCTTCAAAGAAGAGTGAACGATTTACAAGGCGATCTAAATGCGGCTACCTTATCTGTTCCTAGAATAGAATCAACAATAAAAGAGGTTGAAAATAAAGTAACGGAGGCGAGGCTTGCTTTTAAAAATAATGCAAAAAGAGAGCTTAATGAAGTTTCTGCTGAAATTTCAAGACTAAACGAGAGTCAGATTAATTTAAGTGACAAAGTTGAAAGGACTCTTGTAAGATCTCCGGTTGATGGAATTGTTAGTAAGCTAATGGTGAATACTGTTTCTGGTGTTATAAAGCCTGGTATGGACATAGCGGAAATTGTACCCAATGAAGACACCTTGATAGCCGAAGTTAAAGTAAGACCAGCTGATGTTGCATTTTTAAGACCTGGACTTGAATCTATCGTAAAGCTTACAGCTTATGATTTTTCTATATATGGAGGTCTTAAGGGGCAGGTAACTCAGATAAGCGCTGACACCGAGACAAATGAAAAAAGTGGAGAAAGCTACTATCTAGTTAGAATAGAGACACAAAAAAACTATCTTGGAAGTGAAGAAAAACCGCTTCGTATCAAAGTGGGTATGGTGGCTAGTGCGGATATTATAACAGGTAAAAAGACTGTGCTTGATTATCTATTAAAACCTATTCTAAAAGCCAAACAAAATGCTTTAAGAGAGAGATGATGCTAGAACAATCCGCTTTTTTAATAGAAGAGAGCGATAGTATATCTGGCGTTACCCATAAAACTACAGCCGATAAGGCTATTTATAGTGGTAAATTTAGCGAATATATAGTAACAAAATCCAAGCTTATAAAAGAGAGCTTGGTTGTAACAGATATGTTAAACGATAGAGATGGAGTTGATATTATAAATTCATCGATAAAAGAGCTGATCTTTAGTGATTGTGTTAAAAAATTTAGTGAAATTTGCTCAAATTTTATTGAGCTTAAAGAAGTTCAAGAATCAAATTTAGATAATCAATTCAAATTTTCGATTGCAGAAGAAGATAGTAAAAATTTTATATACAGATTTAAAGAGGCTATAGACATGCCTTTTGATAGCGTGAGAAGTATAAAGATTTTTATAAATGGTTATAATGAAATTTCAGAAAGTATAAATTTTGATTTGGATCTTTTGAGGGATGAAAGCCAGTATAAATATAAGATTACAAGTAATACTATTGAAATTATAATATTGACCAATTTGACTGCAAGTTTGACAAAGGAGTTTTTAAAAACTTTTACTTATAAAAAGATGAATTCAAATTGTAGCGAGATAAAAGAGATTTATATAATTATTAATGATATTTTAATTTATAAGACAGAGATTGAAATTTAAAAAAGAGTTTAAGTGAAAATTCTATTATACACTTCAAGCAATACGCTTGCTAACGAGCTGAAGAGTAAATTAAAAGAGCATGAAATTTCTCTTATTTCATCAAATTCTAGAATTTTAGAAAAGATAATAGAGGGCGAATTTGACCTCGTATTGTTTGATGCATATAGCAATTCCAAAGAGACAATTCACGATATCTTAGCCATTAATCCAGATACAAAGATATTGGTTTTATCTCGTGATCCAAATTTTACCGAAGGCAGGGGGTATCTTGTTCTTGGCGTAAAAGGCTATGCCAACGCCCATATGCAAGAAGTGCACATTAATGATGCTATAAACAGCATAGTAGATGGAAATATTTGGCTATATCCTGAATTTATTCAAAGCATGATAGTTGTAATGACCAAAGAGAGCCCTGCTGTAAAAAGTACCGATGTGCTTGAAAAACTAACCGTAAAAGAGAGAGACATAGCAAATTTTATATATAATGGTCTTACTAACCAAGAGATAGCTGATGTTTCAAATATTACCCTAAGAACTGTGAAGGCTCATATCTCCTCAATTTTTGAAAAGACAGGCGTAAAAGATAGAGTAAATTTAGTGCTTTTAATGAGAAGTAACCAATAATTTAAATTTAAGGTCTGTATTTTTATAAAAACCTTGACTTTAAAAAAAAATTGAGCTATAATTCAGGCTTCACAAATCAGATGCTGGTGTAGCTCAGTTGGTAGAGCAACTGCCTTGTAAGCAGTAGGTCGGCGGTTCAAATCCGTTCACCAGCTCCATTTTTGTAACAGTGTTTGACCAGAAATACCAAGTGCATTTATTAATGTTAAAATAGGGTGAGATACTCAAGCGGCCAACGAGGGCAGACTGTAAATCTGCTGACTATGTCTTCCGTGGTTCGAATCCACGTCTCACCACCATGCTACGTGCGGGAGTAGCTCAGTTGGCTAGAGCATCAGCCTTCCAAGCTGAGGGTCGCGGGTTCGAGTCCCGTTTCCCGCTCCATGAGAATTTGGAACTAAACTGGGAGCTGTAAATATTTTTATACATTAATATTACAGACTACAAGTTTATTTTCATATAGTTGTTTATAATTGTTTTAGGTTTTAATTTTTATCTAGTGCCAAGCGTTTTGTAACGCTCATATGGCTCAGAGGTAGAGCACTTCCTTGGTAAGGAAGAGGTCGCGGGTTCAAGTCCCGCTATGAGCTCCACGAGTTTTTAATACTAAAGATAATAAAAAGCACCAAAACAATTATAAATTTTTTAGTTTTAAAGTCATAAATATCACTACGGAGGAAGAGATGGCAAAAGAGAAATTTTCACGTAACAAGCCACACGTAAATATAGGTACTATTGGTCACGTTGACCATGGTAAAACAACTTTGACAGCTGCGATTTCTGCTGTTCTTTCAAGAAAAGGTCTTGCTGAGCTTAAAGATTATGATAATATCGATAATGCTCCAGAAGAGAAAGAGCGCGGTATTACTATTGCAACTTCACACATTGAGTATGAGACAGAAAATCGCCACTATGCTCACGTAGACTGCCCAGGCCACGCCGACTATGTTAAAAACATGATTACAGGTGCTGCACAAATGGACGGTGCGATTCTAGTTGTTTCTGCGGCGGACGGCCCAATGCCACAAACAAGAGAGCACATTCTTCTATCGCGCCAAGTTGGTGTTCCATATATTGTTGTTTTCATGAACAAAGCTGATATGGTTGATGACGCTGAGCTTCTTGAGCTAGTTGAAATGGAAATCAGAGAGCTTTTAAACGAATATAACTTCCCTGGTGATGACACTCCTATTATAGCCGGTTCTGCTCTTCAGGCTCTTAACGAGGCTAAAGCAGGCACAGAGGGTGAGTGGTCAGCAAAAGTTATGGAGCTTATGGCTGCAGTTGATAGCTATATCCCAACTCCAACTCGTGCAACAGATAAAGACTTCTTAATGCCAATCGAGGACGTGTTCTCAATTTCTGGTCGTGGAACAGTTGTTACAGGTAGAATTGAAAAAGGTCTTGTAAAAGTTGGTGACACAATCGAGATTGTTGGTATCAGAGATACTCAAACAACAACGGTTACCGGTGTTGAGATGTTTAGAAAAGAGATGGATCAAGGTGAAGCTGGAGACAACGTTGGTGTCCTTCTAAGAGGTACTAAAAAAGAAGACGTTGAGCGTGGTATGGTTCTATGCAAGCCAAAATCAATCACTCCACATACAAAATTTGAGGGTGAAGTTTATATCCTTACAAAAGAGGAAGGTGGTCGCCATACTCCATTCTTTAATAACTATAGACCACAATTTTATGTAAGAACAACTGACGTTACAGGCTCTATAGCTCTTCCTGAAGGAACAGAGATGGTTATGCCTGGTGACAACCTAAAAATTACAGTTGAGCTTATAGCACCTGTTGCTCTTGAAGAGGGAACACGTTTTGCGATCCGTGAGGGTGGTAGAACAGTTGGCTCTGGTGTTGTTTCTAAAATATTAGCATAATTTAATATTTTTTATTTTTAGCGGAGATTTTCATCTCCGCTTTTTAGAAGGAAATTTATGGCAAAAAATAATAGTAGAGTAAAAGTAGGTCTTAAATGTTCTGAGTCTGGTGATATAAATTACACTACGACAAAAAATAGCAAGACAACTACTGAAAAGCTAGAGATTAAAAAATATTGTCCAAGATTAAAAAAACATACAGTTCATAAAGAAGTAAAGTTAAAGAGCTAAATAAAAGGCTAACGCATTAGGGCAATAGCTCCAACGGTAGAGCGCTGGATTCCAAATCCAATGGTTGGGGGTTCGAATCCCTCTTGCCCTGCCATCAAAGGTTGAAAATGGAAAAACTAATAAACTATTTTAAGCTCTCTCGAGCAGAGATAATGAAGGTTATTTATCCTACGAAAGAGCAAGTTAGAAATGCATTTATAACAGTTTTTGCTGTTGTGGCTGTTATTTCACTTTTTCTAGCAATTGTTGATGTAGTAATGTCTTACTCTCTTTCAAAGTTAATTTAAATTAAGGTATAAGCAATGGCACATAAATGGTATGCGATTCAAACTTATGCCGGCAGTGAGATGAGCGTTAAGAGAGCTATTGAAAATTTAGTCAAAGATCACAACATTGAAGAACAATTAAAAGAGGTTGTTGTCCCGACTGAAGACGTTATAGAGATTAAAAACGGCAAGAAAAAAATAAACGAGAGAAGTCTTTATCCTGGATATGCTTTTGCACATCTTGATCTAGATACCGCTCTTTGGCACAAGATCCAGTCTTTACCAAAAGTTGGAAGATTTATAGGTGAGTCTAAAAAGCCTACACCATTAAGCGATAAAGATATAAATTTGATTTTGGAAAAAGTCCAAAAGCGTGGAGCGCCTAAACCTAAAATTTCATTTGAAAATGGTGAAAGCGTTCGAATTACAGATGGACCTTTTGCAAATTTTACCGGTATAGTAGAAGAATACGATATGATACATGGAAAATTAAGGTTAAATGTTTCTATTTTTGGCAGAAGCACACCGGTTGAAATTTTATATTCACAAGTTGAGAAGATAGTATAAGGAGAGGTTTATGGCTAAAAAAGTTATAGGCGAAATTAAATTACAAATTGCAGCAGCTAAAGCAAACCCAAGCCCACCGGTTGGTCCTGCTCTTGGTCAGCAAGGTGTAAACATTATGGAATTTTGTAAAGCATTTAACGAAAGAACTAAGGATATGGCAGGTTATAATATCCCTGTTGTTATCACTGTTTATGCTGACAGAAGTTTTACATTTATTACAAAACAACCACCTGCAACAGATTTGATCAAAAAAGCAGCTGGAATATCAAAAGGTGCGGACAATCCGCTAAAGAATAAAGTAGGAAAGCTTACTAAAGCTCAAGTACTTGAAATCGTTGAGAGAAAAATCGTCGATTTAAATACAAACGACAAAGAGCAAGCCGCTAAAATAATAGCAGGTTCAGCTCGCTCTATGGGAATTGAAGTAATCGACTAATCCTTAAACCGCCGAGGATTTAAAATTTATGGCGGAAGCACTTTTAAATGCGGAGAAATTAATGTCAAAAAAAACTACAAAAAGATTTAGCGAACTACTTAAAAAAGTTGAAGTAAACAAAATTTATGCGCTAGATGAAGCAATAGATACCGTTAAAACTCTTGCTTCTGCAAAATTCGATGAAACAGTTGAAATAGCACTTAAGCTTAATGTTGATCCAAGACACGCTGATCAGATGGTAAGAGGATCGGTTGTTCTTCCTGCTGGAACAGGTAAGACTGTTCGCGTAGCTGTTATCGCAAAAGACGCTAAAGCCGATGAAGCTAAAGCAGCCGGTGCAGATATCGTTGGAAGCGACGATCTTATCGAAGATATCCAAAAAGGCGTTATGAATTTTGATGTTTTAATAGCTACACCAAATTTAATGGGTCTAGTTGGTAAAGTTGGTAGAATTTTAGGACCAAAAGGTCTTATGCCAAACCCAAAAACAGGCACAGTTACAATGGATGTTGCACAAGCTGTTAATAACGCAAAGAGCGGTCAAGTAAATTTCCGTGTAGATAAACAAGGAAATATCCATGCCGGTCTTGGTAAAGTAAGTTTTTCAAAAGAGCAGCTAAATGATAACATCTCAACTTTCATTAAAGCTATAAACAAACATAAACCGGCAGCTGCAAAAGGAAGATATATCAAAAATGCAGCGCTATCACTAACTATGAGTCCGTCTATATCGCTTGAGACTCAAGAGTTGATAGATTTACGTTAATTAAATTTTAATAAATTTATATCTTAGATTGGAGATAGCCGAGGTCAGTAGACTTAATTGGACGACCCGCTCTGCTTGAAATCACCGGTCGGAAAGGAGAATGAATGACAAGAAGCGAAAAATCTGAAATAATAGCAAAACTTGAAGCTGAATTTAAAGATAATGAAGCGATTATAGTATGTGATTACCGCGGACTTAGCGTTAAGAAACTTGAAGTATTAAGAAATGCCGCAAGAGAGCAAAACGTAAAAGTTCAAGTTGTAAAAAATACTCTTGCAAATATTGCACTTAAGAATGCAGATAAAGACGGCATGACTCTTAAAGATACAAATATATTCATTTGGGGTGACCAACTTTTGGCTACTAAAGTTGCAGCTAAATTTGAAGAGACTAACAGTGAGTTGTTTAAGATCAAAACAGCGCACATTGATGGCGAAGTTGCTAGTGTTGAGAAAGTTAAAGCACTATCTAAAATGCCAAGTCGTGATGAGCTTATTGCAATGTTATTGCAAGTTTGGAATGCGCCTATCCAAAATTTCACAATTGGATTAAATGCGCTTAAAGAGAAAAAAGAACAATCAGCATAAAAATTAGGAGAATTTAAAAATGGCAATTACTAAAGAAGATGTACTAGAATTTATCTCTAATCTTTCAGTATTAGAGCTAAGCGAATTAGTAAAAGAATTTGAAGAGAAATTTGGCGTAAGCGCAGCTCCGGTAATGGTAGCAGGCGCAGCAGGTGGCGCAGCAGCGGCAGAAGTTGAAGAGAAAACTGAATTCAACGTTGTATTGCTTGACGGCGGTGAGAAAAAGATCAACGTTATTAAAGTTGTTCGCGCTCTTACAGGTCTTGGTCTTAAAGAGGCTAAAGATGCAGTTGAGCAAACACCTTCGGTTCTTAAAGAGGGAATCGGTAAGGCTGAAGCTGAAGCAGCTAAAAAAGAACTTGAAGAGGCTGGCGCTAAAGTCGAGCTTAAATAATATTTATTATTTTGTTATTTTTGGAAGGAAGCTCTCGGGCTTCCTTAATTAAATTTTAGATGCCACAAATTTGCGGCTCAATACTTTTCTTTCAAACTTATACCACGAGGTAGATGCATGTTAAACAGCTTATACTCAGGAAATCGTCTTAGAGTTGATTTTTCAAATGTCGCTAAAGAGATAGATGTTCCTAACCTATTACAATTACAAAAAAAGAGTTTTGATTATTTTCTAAATTTGGGCGAAAATCAAGGCGAAAGCGGTATCGAAAAAGTTTTTAAATCAATATTTCCCATACATGATCCGCAAAATAGACTTTCGCTTGAATATGTAAGTTCAGAGATCGGCAAGCCTAAATACACTATTAGAGAGTGTATGGAAAGAGGTCTTACTTACTCTGTAAATTTAAAGATGAAAATTCGACTTATAGTTCATGAAAAAGATGAGAAAACCGGTGAGAAGATCGGTGTAAAAGATATAAAAGAACAAGAAATTTTTATACGTGAAATTCCTCTTATGACAGATAGAATTTCATTTATTATAAACGGCGTCGAAAGAGTTGTTGTAAACCAGCTCCATAGAAGCCCGGGCGTTATATTTAAAGAAGAGGAGAGCCCGACTGTCGTAAATAAGCTAATTTACACAGCCCAGATTATTCCCGACCGCGGTTCTTGGCTATACTTTGAATATGACACAAAAGACGTTTTATACGTTCGTATCAATAAACGCAGAAAAGTTCCTGTAACCATACTATTTAGAGCGCTTGGATATAAAAAACAAGATATTATAAAACTATTTTATCCTATCCAGACTTTAACTATTAAAAACAATAAATTTTTGACTGAATTTAACCCTGAAGATTATGTTGGCAGAATAGAATATGATATAAAAGATGAAGACGGAAATGTACTTCACGAAGCAGGTAAAAGGCTAACAAAGAAAAAAGCAGACAAGATCATAAGCGATGGTATAAAGTGGGTTGAGTATCCGACTGAAATTTTGGTTAATAGATTTTTAGCTTCTCCTGTGATCGATAAAGAGAGTGGGGAAGTTATATTAGATACTCTTGTGCAGCTTGATGAGAATAAATTGGTTAAAATTTTAGCCGAGCAAGACACTATAGAGATAGCAAACGACCTTGCGGCAGGCGTTGATGATGCGATTATAAACTCATTTATCGCAGATAGCGAGACTCTAAAACTTCTTAAGCAAACTGAAAATGTTGAAGATGAAAACGACCTTGCGGCAATTAGAATTTACAAAGTTATGCGCCCCGGTGAGCCTGTCGTAAAAGATGCTGCAAAGACATTTGTAAACGATCTTTTCTTCAACCCTGAAAGGTATGACTTAACTCAAGTTGGTCGTATGAAGATGAACCACAAGCTTGGACTCGATGTTCCTGAATATGTAACCGTTCTAACAAATGAAGATATTATAAAAACAGCAAAATATCTTATAAAGGTTAAAAACGGACAAGGTCATATAGACGATAGAGATCACCTTGGAAACAGACGTATCCGCTCTATCGGCGAGCTTTTGGCTAACGAGCTTCACCTCGGCTTTGTTAAGATGCAAAAGGCTATCCGTGACAAATTTACAAGCTTAAGTAGTAGCATTGAAGAAATTATGCCTTATGATCTTGTAAATCCAAAGATGATTACTACGACTATAACTGAATTTTTCACAGGCGGACAGTTAAGCCAGTTTATGGATCAGACAAATCCGCTAAGCGAAGTTACACATAAGCGCCGTCTATCGGCACTTGGTGAGGGAGGACTCGTAAAAGAGCGCGCAGGATTTGAGGTGCGTGACGTTCACCCTACACACTACGGCAGAATTTGTCCCGTAGAGACTCCGGAAGGTCAAAACATCGGTCTTATAAACACACTTTCAACTTATGCGAAAGTAAATAACCTTGGTTTTGTTGAAGCACCTTATAAAAAAGTTGTTGACGGCAAAGTAACCGATGAGATCGTTTATCTAACGGCAACTCAAGAGGAAAATATAGTAATAGCCCCGGCTTCGACTCTTATAGATGATAACGGCTATATAGTTGAAGATCTGATCGAAGCTAGACAAGACGGAGAGATGATACTTGCTAAACGCGAGGATGTCAAACTTATCGACCTTTGTTCGGGCATGATAGCAGGTGTTGCGGCTTCTCTTATTCCATTCTTGGAACATGACGACGCCAACCGTGCGCTTATGGGATCAAACATGCAGCGTCAAGCAGTGCCGCTTCTTCGCTCGTCTGCTCCTATCGTGGGAACGGGAATGGAAAGAATCGTAGCGCGCGATGCTTGGGAAGCTATCAAAGCAAGACGTTCAGGTGTTGTCGAAAAAGTAGATAATAAAAATATATTTATTTTGGGTGAAGATGAAGCAGGACCTTATATAGATCACTACTTTATGGAGAAAAATTTAAGAACCAACCAAAACACCACATTTTCTCAGCATCCGATAGTCAAAAAGGGCGATGTGGTTGAAGCAGGACAAGTGATAGCTGATGGACCTAGTATGGAAAGAGGCGAGCTTGCTATAGGTAAAAACGCACTTATAGCATTTATGCCTTGGAACGGATATAACTACGAAGACGCGATCGTAATTAGTGAAAAGATGATACGTGAAGATGCATTTACGAGTGTTCATATCTATGAAAAAGAGATAGAAGCTCGTGAGCTAAAAGACGGAGTAGAGGAGATAACAAAAGATATTCCCAATATTAAAGAGGAAGATCTGATACACCTTGACGAAAACGGAATCATTAAGATCGGAACTCATGTAAAGCCTGGCATGATACTAGTTGGAAAAGTATCTCCAAAAGGCGAGGTTAAACCAACTCCTGAAGAGAGACTTTTAAGAGCGATCTTTGGCGAAAAAGCGGGGCATGTCGTAAATAAATCATTATATGCAACAGCTTCTATGGAAGGTGTCGTTGTAGATGTGAAAATCTTTACAAAAAAAGGCTATGAGAAAGACAATAGAACAAATAAGGCCTATGAGGAAGAGAAGTTAAATTTGGAAAAAGAGCATCATGATAGACTTTTGATGATGGATAGAGAGGAGATGCTAAAAGTAACTTCTTTATTATCTAGAAACGCTCTTTCTGATAGTTTAACTATCGGTAAAAAAGAGTATAAAAAAGGAAGCAGGATAGATAAGGCAGATCTTGAAAATATCAACCGCTTTACACTAAATACTATTGTAAAAAGCTTTGCAAGAGATGTTCAGAAGAAATATGACGAGCTTAAAAACTACTTCCAAAACGAGAAGAAAAAGTTAAAAGAAGAGCATGACGCCAAGATAGAAATTTTAGAAAAAGATGATATCTTGCCAAGCGGAGTTGTCAAACTTGTGAAGGTATATATAGCTACAAAACGCAAACTTAAAGTAGGCGATAAGATGGCTGGACGTCACGGCAACAAAGGTATCGTTTCAAACATCGTTCCTGAAGTTGATATGCCATACCTTCCTAGCGGGCAGCCTGTCGATATCGTATTAAATCCACTGGGTGTTCCGAGCCGTATGAATATAGGACAAATTTTAGAAAGCCATCTCGGACTTGTAGGTTATCGCTTGGGTGAGCAGATAAATGAAATTTTTGAAGAGAAAAAAGGTGAGTGGATCAAGACCCTTCGTGCCAAAATGATTGAGATAGCCGATGTTTCTAAATTTACCGATGCTAAAAAAGCCATATCTAGTATAAGTGACGAAGATCTAATAGAATACGCAAGAGATTGGGCAAGTGGTGTTAAATTCGCAACTCCTATCTTTGAGGGCGTTAGAGTTGAAGAATTTGCTAAGCTATTTGAGATGGCAAAAGTCGATATGGACGGTAAAACCGAGCTTTATGATGGACGCACAGGCTCAAAAATAAAGGAGAGAGTAAACGTAGGCTGCATGTATATGCTTAAGCTTCACCACCTTGTCGATGAGAAAGTTCACGCAAGAAGTACCGGACCATACAGCCTTGTTACGCAGCAACCTGTCGGTGGTAAGGCGCTATTTGGCGGTCAAAGATTTGGTGAGATGGAGGTTTGGGCGCTTGAAGCTTATGGAGCCGCTCACACTCTAAGAGAGATGCTAACGGTAAAATCAGACGATGTTGAAGGTCGTTTAATGGCATATAAGGCACTAACAAGAGGCGAAAATGTACCAGAAACAGGAATTCCTGAGACGTTTTTCGTATTAACAAACGAACTTAAATCCCTTGCACTTGATGTTGAGATATACGATGAGGAAGATAACAATGAGTGAATTAAAACCGATTGAGATAAAAGAAGAGCACCGCCCTCGTGATTTTGAAGCTTTTCAGCTTCGCTTGGCAAGTCCCGAGAAGATCAAATCATGGAGTTATGGCGAGGTTAAAAAGCCTGAAACTATCAACTATAGAACTCTAAAGCCTGAACGTGATGGTCTGTTTTGCGCCAAAATTTTTGGTCCGATCCGTGACTATGAGTGCCTTTGCGGTAAGTATAAAAAAATGCGCTATAAAGGCGTTAAATGCGAGAAGTGCGGCGTTGAAGTAACCAGCTCAAAAGTTCGTCGCTCACGCATGGGACACATCGAGCTTGTAACTCCTGTGGCGCATATCTGGTATGTAAATTCACTTCCAAGCCGTATAGGAACGCTTCTTGGTATCAAGATGAAGGATTTAGAGCGCGTACTTTACTATGAGGCATATATAGTTGAGGCCGTAGGAGATGCATTTTATGATAACGAGAATAGCAAAAAAGTAGAAATTTATGACGTTTTAAATGACGAGCAGTATCAATCTCTTGCTCAACGTTTCGAGGATAGCGGATTTAGAGCTAGAATGGGTGGAGAGGTTATTAGGGATATGCTTGCAAGTTTAGATCTGATAGAGCTTTTAAATACTCTAAAAGATGAGGTGAGCGCTACAAATTCAGAGGCGAAGAAAAAAACTATCGTAAAGAGACTAAAGGTAGTTGAGGCGTTTTTAAATTCAGGCAACCGCCCTGAGTGGATGATGATTACAAATTTACCTGTGCTTCCGCCTGATTTACGCCCGCTTGTTAGCCTTGACGGAGGGAAATTTGCCGTTTCTGACGTGAACGATCTTTACCGCCGTGTTATAAATAGAAATGCACGTCTAAAGAGACTTATGGAGCTTGATGCGCCTGAAATCATTATAAGAAACGAAAAGAGAATGCTTCAAGAGGCGGTTGATGCCCTTTTTGATAACGGAAGAAGAGCAAATGCCGTAAAAGGTGCAAACAAGCGCCCGCTTAAATCACTTTCTGAGATTATCAAAGGTAAGCAAGGTCGCTTTAGACAAAATTTGCTTGGTAAGCGTGTTGACTTTTCAGGTCGTTCTGTTATCGTTGTAGGCCCAAAGCTTAGAATGGATCAGTGCGGACTTCCAAAGAGAATGGCTCTTGAGCTATTTAAGCCGCACCTTTTAGCCCGTCTTGAAGAAAAGGGCTATGCAACGACCGTTAAGCAAGCCAAGAAGATGATAGAAGATAAGACGAACGAAGTTTGGGAGTGTTTAGAAGAGGTTGTTAAAGATCATCCTGTTATGCTAAACCGTGCTCCGACACTACATAAGCTCTCTATCCAAGCATTTCACCCTGTACTAGTTGAGGGCAAAGCGATACAGCTTCATCCGCTAGTTTGTGCTGCGTTTAACGCGGACTTCGACGGTGATCAAATGGCTGTTCACGTGCCACTCTCGCAAGAAGCTATCGCAGAGTGTAAAATTTTGATGCTTAGCTCGATGAACATCTTGCTTCCTGCAAGCGGTAAGGCTATAACAGTTCCAAGTCAGGATATGGTTTTAGGAATTTACTATCTAAGCTTAGAAAAGAGCGACACCAAGGGAGCAAATAAAATTTTTGCAAGTGTTGATGAGGTTATGATTGCTGAAGAGGCGCACTGCCTTGAGGTTCACTCAAAGATCAAAACTATGATCGACGGTAAGACGCTATTTACGACTGCCGGACGTTTGATCATCCGCTCGATATTGCCTGATTTTGTTCCTGAAAATATGTGGAACAGAGTCCTTAAGAAAAAAGATATAGCAAATTTGGTTGATTATGTTTATAAAGTAGGCGGACTTGAGATAACGGCAGGATTTTTAGATAAGCTTAAAAATTTAGGCTTCCGCTACGCTACAAAAGCGGGAATTTCTATCTCTATAGCCGATATAATCGTTCCTGAAGGAAAACAAAAGCATATAGATAGTGCTAAGAAAAAAGTTCGCGAAATTCAAAACCAATACGGCGCAGGTCTTTTAACGGATTCAGAAAGATACAACAAGATAGTCGATATCTGGACCGATACAAATAATGTAGTTGCAGGCGAGATGATGAAGCTCATCCAAAACGATAAGGGCGGATTTAACTCGATTTATATGATGGCGGACTCAGGAGCCAGAGGTTCTGCTGCACAAATTCGTCAGCTTGCCGGTATGCGTGGTCTTATGGCTAAGCCTGACGGCTCTATTATCGAGACGCCTATTACCTCAAATTTCCGCGAAGGGCTAAACGTACTTGAGTACTTTATCTCAACTCACGGCGCCAGAAAAGGACTTGCCGATACCGCGCTTAAAACGGCAAATGCGGGATACCTGACTAGAAAGCTAATTGACGTTGCGCAAAACGTAAAGGTTACGATTGAAGATTGCGGTACTCACGAAGGCGTTGAGATCACTGAAATCACCGAAAATGGTGAGCTTATAGAAAGCCTTGAGGAAAGAGTGCTTGGAAGAGTGCTTGCAGATGACGTTATAGATCCGATAGCAAATGAAATTTTATTTGCGGAAGGCACTTTAATAGATGAGGAGAAGGCAAAAGCCATAATTGAAGCCGGAATAAAATCTGTTAATATCAGGACTCCTATTACTTGCAAAGCCGCAAAAGGAGTATGTGCTAAGTGTTATGGCCTTAACCTTGGAGAAGGCAAGCTGGTAAAACCTGGAGAGGCTGTAGGTATCATCTCTGCTCAATCAATTGGCGAGCCTGGAACTCAGCTTACTCTTAGAACATTCCACATCGGCGGGACCGCTTCTACCGAGCAACAAGATCGCCAGGTTATAGCGCAAAAAGAAGGCTTTATAAGATATTATAACCTTAATACTTATGAAAATAACGGCAAGAGAATTGTAGCTAATCGTCGTAACGCAGCTGTTTTATTGGTAGAGCCAAAGATAAAGGCTCCGTTTGATGGCAAGATCGAGATAGAAATAGCTCACGAAGATGTAAATATTACCATAAAAGGTAAGAAAGAGGAGGCTAAATATACTCTTAGAAGAAACGACCTTGCTAAACCAAACGAGCTAGCTGGAGTTAGTGGTAAGGTAGAGGGTAAAATTTATATACCTTATGAGCATGGAGACAAGATTGAAGAGAATGAGAGTATAGCCGAAATCATTAAAGAGGGATGGAACGTACCTAATCGTATCCCTTTTGCAAGTGAAATCAAGATGGCTGACGGTGATCCAGTAGCTAGAAAGATAGTTTCTGGTGCAAAAGGAGTATTGAAATTTTATATTCTAAAGGGCGACTATTTAGATCGTATTAGAAATATCAAAAAGGGTCACATTGTAACTGAAAAAGGTATATTTGTCGTAGTTGCCGATGAGGATGATAGAGAGGCTGTGCGTCACTATATACCAAGAAATTCGGTTATTAAAGTCAACGATAGCGATATAGTAAGCTTAAAAGATCTTATAGCTGAACCCGTAAATGAAGAGCAGTTAATAGTAGCTGAGTGGGATCCATACTCTACGCCTGTTATTGCAGAAGAAGCTGGAGTCGTAGCTTATGAGGATATAGAGCCTAACTATAGTGCTTCTGAGCAATATGATGAGGCCACAGGACAGACTCGTCTTGTAATAAATGAGTACCTGCCTTCAGGTATTAAGCCTACTATCGTAATAAGCACTAAAGATGGCAGAATTATTCGCTATCAACTTGAGCCAAAGACTGCGATATTTGTAAATGATGGTGCAAGTGTAGAGCAGGCTGATATCTTGGCTAGAACGCCAAAAGCTGTAGCAAAATCAAAGGATATTACAGGAGGTCTTCCTAGGGTATCTGAGCTGTTTGAGGCAAGAAGACCTAAAAATACAGCTATCATTGCAGAGATTGACGGTGTAGTAAGATTTGATAAACCGCTTCGTTCTAAAGAGAGAATTATTATCGAGGCGGAGGATGGAACTACATCTGAATACTTGATAGATAAGACTCGTCAAATTCAAGTAAGAAGCGGAGAGTTTATCCACGCTGGCGAGAAGCTGACAGATGGACTTATATCAAGCCACGATGTCTTAAGAATTTTAGGTGAAAAAGCGCTTCACTACTATCTGATAAGCGAAATTCAACAAGTTTATCGCTCTCAAGGCGTTGCGATAGCTGATAAGCATATTGAGATTATAGTTTCTCAGATGCTAAGACAGGTTAAGATAATAGATAGTGGAGATACTAACTTTATAGTTGGTGATATGATCTCTCGTATAAGATTCAAAGAAGAAAACGAGAGAATAATGCGTATGGGAGGCAATCCTGCTATAGCTGAGCCAATCTTGCTAGGTGTAACTAGGGCTGCTATAGGAAGCGATAGTGTTATCTCTGCTGCATCTTTCCAAGAGACAACTAAGGTCTTAACAGAGGCTAGCATAGCTGCTAAGATAGATCATCTTGAAGATCTTAAAGAAAACG
Organism: Campylobacter sp. RM16189; assembly: GCF_012978815.1. Taxonomy (NCBI): domain Bacteria; kingdom Pseudomonadati; phylum Campylobacterota; class Epsilonproteobacteria; order Campylobacterales; family Campylobacteraceae; genus Campylobacter; species Campylobacter sp. RM16189. Next base: position 48,844 of record NZ_LIWR01000003.1, read on the forward strand.
TTATTTTAGGACGTATGATACCTGTTGGAACAGGTCTTTATCAAGATAGAAAGATAAAGCTAAAACAAAATTAAATAATTTTTTGCCCTGCCAAAATTTAGCAGGGCAATTTATAAAATTTGAGCTTAGATTTAAAATTTATCTTGCTCAAACTACGAATTCAAGAGTTTTAAAACCAACCTATAAGCTAAGAATTTAGAAATTTACCTTAAATTAAGCCATTTTTAAATAAAATTAAGTCTTTTTAATAAATTTAGTCGAAAGGAATTACTGTGCCAACCATAAATCAATTGGTCAGAAAAGAGCGCAAGAAAGTGATTGTAAAATCAAAATCTCCGGCGCTAAAAGAGTGTCCTCAAAGAAGAGGCGTTTGTACGAGAGTTTACACAACAACTCCGAAAAAACCAAACTCCGCTTTGAGGAAAGTTGCCAAGGTTAGATTAACCAGTGGCTTTGAAGTTATTAGCTATATCGGTGGTGAGGGTCACAACCTGCAAGAACACAGCATAGTGCTAGTTCGCGGCGGTAGGGTTAAAGACTTACCTGGTGTTAAATATCACATAGTTCGCGGTGCGCTTGATACTGCGGGTGTTGCAAAAAGAACAGTTTCACGTTCTAAATACGGTGCTAAACGCCCTAAACCTGGCCAAGCAGCAGCTGCGGCGGGAAAAAAGAAATAAGAAATTAGGTTCGCAGACGCGCTTTTAATTTAGTTGCGTTTGAGTAAAATTTATAAAAATTTGAAGGAATAATCAAATGAGAAGAAGAAAAGCCCCTGTAAGGGAAGTTTTACCTGATCCGATATATGGAAACAAAGTAATCACTAAATTTATTAATTCGCTTATGTATGATGGTAAAAAAAGCGTAGCAACCGAGATTATGTATGGTGCCATTAAAGCTATCGAGAAAAAAAGTGGCGACATAAAGGGTATAGACATATTTAACGATGCTATAGAAAATGTAAAGCCTGTTATGGAAGTTAAATCACGCCGCGTTGGTGGTGCCACATATCAAGTTCCTGTTGAGGTTCGTCCTGTGCGCCAACAAGCTCTTGCTATCCGCTGGATAATCAGCTACGCAAGAAAAAGAAGCGAAAGAACTATGATAGACAAGCTAGCTAACGAACTATTTGATGCGGCAAACTCAAAAGGTGCATCTTTTAAGAAGAAAGAAGATACTTACAAAATGGCAGAGGCTAACAAAGCGTTTGCTCACTATCGCTGGTAATAAGGAAAATTTATGTCAAACAGAAAAACCCCATTACATATGGTTAGAAACATCGGTATCGCAGCTCATATTGACGCTGGAAAGACTACTACGAGTGAGAGAATTCTATTCTTTACCGGTATGAGTCATAAACTAGGCGAGGTTCACGATGGTGCTGCTACGATGGACTGGATGGAACAAGAGAAGGAGCGTGGTATTACTATTACCTCTGCTGCTACAACTTGCTTCTGGAAAGATCATCAAATTAACCTTATTGATACTCCGGGCCACGTTGACTTTACTATTGAAGTTGAGCGTTCTATGCGTGTTCTTGACGGCGCTGTTGCTGTATTTTGTTCGGTTGGTGGTGTTCAGCCTCAGTCTGAAACAGTTTGGAGACAGGCCAACAAATACCGCGTTCCAAGAATGGTTTATGTAAATAAAATGGACAGGATTGGCGCAAATTTCTACAACGTAGAGAGCCAAATTAAAAACCGCCTAAAAGCAAATCCAGTGCCTATTCAAATTCCAATCGGTGCTGAAGACACATTTAAAGGTGTAGTTGATCTAGTAACTATGAAAGCTTTGGTTTGGGAAGATGACAGCAAACCGACTACATTCGTAGAGAAAGAAATTCCAGCCGATTTACTAGAAAAAGCGGAAGAGTACCGCGCGAAAATGGTTGAGGCTGCGGCTGAAACCGATGATGCGCTTATGGAGAAATACCTTAGTGGCGAGGAGCTTAGCGTTGAGGAGATTAAACAAGGTATAAAAGCCGGTTGTCTTTCAATGTCAATTATCCCTATGGTTTGCGGAACATCATTTAAAAATAAAGGTGTTCAACCACTTCTTGATGCTGTCGTTGATTATCTTCCGGCTCCAGATGAGGTTGAGGCGATCAGAGGCGAGTATGAAGACGGCACAGAGGTAAAAGTTGAGTCAGCCGATGATGGCGAATTTGCCGGTCTTGCATTTAAGATCATGACAGACCCGTTTGTCGGTCAGCTAACTTTCGTTCGTGTTTATCGTGGTAGTCTAGAGAGCGGTAGCTATGCTTACAACTCAGCTAAAGGCAAAAAGGAAAGAATCGGTCGTCTTTTAAAGATGCATTCAAATAAAAGAGAAGAGATCACAGTTCTTCACGCCGGCGAAATCGGCGCTGTTGTTGGCTTGAAAGAGACTCTAACAGGTGATACATTATCAAGCGAAAAAGACAAGGTGATCCTTGAGAGAATGGACTTCCCTGAGCCTGTTATCTCTGTTGCGGTTGAGCCAAAAACAAAAGCCGACCAAGAGAAAATGGCACTTGCGCTTCAAAAGCTTGCACAAGAAGATCCGAGCTTTAGAGTTAGCACAGATGAAGAGAGTGGTCAAACTATTATCTCTGGTATGGGTGAGCTTCACCTTGAGATTATCGTTGATCGTATGCTTCGCGAATTTAAAGTTGATGCAGAGGTTGGACAACCTCAAGTTGCATACCGCGAAACTATCCGCAAAACAGTTGAGCAAGAGTACAAATATGCTAAGCAATCAGGTGGACGCGGTCAATATGGACACGTATTCCTACGCCTTGAGCCACTTGAGCCAGGCACCGGATTTGAGTTCGTTAATGACATCAAAGGCGGTGTTGTACCTAAAGAGTATATCCCGGCTGTTGAAAAAGGTTGTAAAGAGGCGCTTCAAAACGGTGTTCTTGCAGGATATCCTGTAGAAGACGTTAAAGTTACGCTATTTGACGGTAGTTACCATGAAGTGGATAGCTCTGAAATGGCGTTTAAACTTGCTGCTTCAATGGGCTTTAAAGAGGGTGCTAGAAAAGCAGGTGCGGTTATACTTGAGCCTATGATGAAGGTTGAGGTTGAAACTCCTGAAGAGTATATGGGTGATGTTATCGGCGATCTTAACAAGCGCCGCGGACAAGTTAGCTCAATGGATGAAAGAAGTGGCAACAAGATCGTTACAGCATTCTGCCCACTTGCTATGATGTTTGGTTACTCAACAGACCTAAGAAGCCAGACTCAAGGTCGTGCGACATATTCTATGGAATTCGATCACTACGAAGAAGTTCCTAAAAACGTATCTGAAGAGATCATCAAAAAGAGAAATGGCTAAAATTTAGGGCGAGATTTCCTCGCCCTTTTTAAATTTATTTAAATTAATAAGCTTGCAAACATATTTTATAAAATTTACTTGGTTTATTTGAATATTTATCAAGAATAGTATTTGTTTTTTACCTTTTGTCCTCATAGCTCAGCTGGATAGAGCGCAAAATTCCTAATTTTGAGGCCGTGAGTTCGAATCTCGCTGAGGACACCATCTTGATTATATTTTAAAAATCTCTTCTAATTTTTGTTTTTCTTTTGTGCTGTTTTCCTCTAGCATGTTATTTAAAATATCTTTAGTGTCTTTTCTTATCTCATCTATAGTGCTCTCTACTTTATCTTTGATCTCTTCAGCGCTTTTTATAGCCTTATCGGTAACCGTATCTATAATGTCTTGTGTGCTTCCTTTTGTTTCTGAGGTTTTATCAATGACATCTTTTGCAGCGTTAGAGCCTTTTTCTATGATTTTATTGGCAGCATCTTTCGCGGAATCAACTATCTCTTTAGCTTGCTTGCCGTCAGAGCATCCAGATAAAAGTAGAGTTAAAAGTATTACGAAGATTGAAATTTTATTCATAAAATAGCCTTTTGTTTTATTCTGTATATTTTATGAGAATTTAGTTAATATTTTAGTTTAAATCAAAGCCAAATTTATCACTTATTTCAATATTTGAGTTTATGATGCTTTTAAATTTTACATTCATAAATTCTAATTCAAGCTCATAAAATGCACCTAAAAATCGGCAACTTAATACATTTGCTTCAAATTTATTGCCGCTTATAATTTGTTCCGGTCTAAACATATATCTCTTATTCTTCAGCCACTGTTTAAATTCATCTGGAAGCACTTCTATATTGTATCCTGCCACAGAATTCATTTCGCCTAAAAATTTTGCCACCTCGAAACTACTTGGATTAAAATAGAGCTCTTTAGGTGTGCCAATATCTAAAATAATACCATTTTTAATAAGTGCAATTCTATCGCTTAGCATAAAGGCATCTTCTTTATCGTGAGTTACCATTATTGCGCTTAGACCGTTTTGTTTAATCAACTGTTTCAATTCAGATCTTAAAGTATGGCGGAGATTGTGATCTAGATTTGCAAACGGCTCATCAAGTAATAAAAGCTTTTCTTTGTTTGCCACTGCTCTTGCAAATGCCACGCGTTGAGCCTGTCCTCCTGAAATTTGATCGCACATTTTATTTTTTAGCTCTTTTATTTTAAATTTCTCAAGCAGACTCTCTATCTCTATATCACGTTCGTTTTTAGGCATTTTTGAAAGAGCGAATTCGATATTTTTATTTACATTTAAGTGCGGAAATAGAGCGTAGTTTTGAAACATCATGGCCACACCACAACCTTTTTTAAGTTCTATATCTCCGCTATCTTTTGTCTCAAGTCCGGCTATAATTCTTAAAAGAGTGCTTTTACCGCATCCGCTTTCACCCAAAATACTTAAAATTTCACCTTCTTTTAGTGTCAAATTTATATGTTTCAAAACATCTATGTTGTTAAATTTCTTGTTTAAATTTCTAATATTTAAAATTTCCATTACGCTTTTTTCCTAGATATTATTTCAAGCCAAATTACTGCCACTAAAGATAGCAAAACTATTAGTAAAGATGGCAATGCTGCCGCATATAATCTCTCGTCTGTGGCATAGAAAAAAGCTCTAATACTAAGAGTTTCAAAGCCAAGCGGACGAAGTATCAGGCTTAATGGCAGCTCTTTTACAATGTCTATAAAAACTACAATCAACGAAAGAAAGAAAAAGTGTTTTAATAGGGGAAAATGCACTTTAAAAAAAAGTGTGAATTTAGATCTATTAAGAAGTAGGCTTGCGTCATCTATATTTTTTGGAATCTTAGCGTAACCACTCTCTACGGCGTATACAGAAGTCGCTAAAAATCTTACAATATAGCCAAAGATCAATACGACAAACGAGGCTGATAAAAATTGAGTGCCAAAATTTCTATCTATATATCCGAATACTATCATCACGCATAGGCCTATGCTTGCACCTGGGAGTGCATAGCCAAGAGAGGTAGTTTTTAGTAAGAATGTATTTAGCTTATTGTTTTTGATAATTCTTGTTGAAAATACTAGAAAGAAGCTAATAAAAGTTATTAAAATTGCACTTATGATAGCCATTAGAAGCGAATTTCCAGCCATGGTTATAAATTCTAGCTTGAAATCTTGAATCGTCATTATGCTCCAATAAACAAGCCAGATAACAGGAAATAAAAATGCCAAACAAAAAATTACAAAGCACCACAAGAAAGCTAAAGTTTTCCCGATAGTGTTAAGCTCGCTTTTGGCTGTTGTCTTTGCGATATTGTGTGTATTAAAGCTATAGCCTTTCGAATTTTTATTGATATGCTCAAATATCATTATGATAAATACTAAAACCATTAGCATTGCAGCCAAAATAGATGCGGAGTATGAGTCTCCTAAATCGAACCATAGTTTAAATATCCCTGCGCTAAATGTTGCCACTCCGTAATAAGCCACAGTTCCGTAATCACTTAAAGTTTCCATTAAAACTAACATTGCTCCGCCTATAATGGCCGGTCTAGAGAGCATCACGGCTACTCTAAATATTTTAAACTGAGACAGTTTATAAATTTTACATACGTCAAAAAGCACTTTCGACTGAGTTTTAAAGGAAGTTTTTGCGAACATATAGATATATGGATAAAGCGATAAAGAAAGCACAAAAATGGCTCCGTAAATATTCATAAAATCAAGCCTAAAGCCGAAAATTTTATGAAAATAGCCTTGAAACTCCATTATTCCGACATAACAAAAGCTAAATATGTAAGCTGGTATGGCAAGCGGAAGCATTAGGGCATATTCAAAGAAATTTACAAAAGGAAATCGGTAGTTAGCTACTATCCATGCCGAAATAACGGCTATTGTGGCACTTAGAGCCAAGACCCCGAAAGCTACTAAAAAAGTGCCTTGAATATACCTTAAAAATAGATATTTAAAAAAATGCTCTAAATTGGAGTAGTCTCCAAAAGCTATCTCGAAAAAAATGCTAATAATAGGGACTAGGATGATGAGGGCGACCGTAATCGCCCAAAATTTGATATTCACTTATTTCCAGCCAGCCATATCAAATATTTTTACGGCCTCGCTTATTTTTTCTACAGATTTATAAAGTGGAGTTGAGTCCTCTTTGAATTTTCCAAACGCTTTGATTGTATCGCTCGGTTCTACTGCTGTATTTACAGGATATTCGTAGTTAATGCCTGCAAGTATCTTTTGAGCCTCAGGACTTACCATAAACTCCATAAATTTGATAGCATTCTCTTTGTTTTTAGAAGCTTTTGTAAGCGCTATACCGCTTATATTTACGTGTGTTCCGCGGTTATCTTGATTAGGGAAGATTACTCCTAAAATTTTAGCTACCTCTACATCTTCAGGCTTTGGAGAATTTAGCATAAGTCCGATGTAGTAAGTATTCATTACCGCCACTTGACCCTCTCCTGCAAATATTGCTTTAGCTTGGTCTCTATCGCCGCCTTTTGGATCACGAGCTAAGTTGGCTAGAGTGCCTTTAGCCCATTTGCTAGCCGCGTCTACACCTTCGCTCTCTATAATTGAAGCCAGAAGAGATGTGTTATATCCTGCTGTAGCACTTCTAATTAGAAGTTTGCCTTTTAGCTCAGGTTTGGTTAGGTCTTGATAGTTTTTAATTATACTTGGATCAAAATTTCTCTTGTCATAAGCTATTATTCTAGCTCTTTTTGAGATAGCAAACCAATATCCCTCTGAGTCTCTATATTGAACTGGAACGATTTTTTCTAGAGTTTGAGATTTTACAGATTGCAATACGCCTTTTTTCTTAGCTGTGTAGAAATTTCCGGCATCTGCAGTGATAAAAAGGTCTGCTACAGAGCTATCGCCCTCTACCTCAAGCTTTTTAATAAGCTCTCCACCCTTTGCCTGAGTTGCATTTACTTTAATTCCAGTTTTTTCTTCGAATAACTTATAAAGTTGTGTGTCAGCGTCATAGTGGCGAGCAGAATATATGTTTATTTCAGCAGCAAGTGCAAAACCTGCTAGCAAACTTAAAGCTAGTATGCTTTTTTTCATGTCTATCCTTTTTAATGGTATTGAAACTCAAAATATTAGCATTTATTTCTTATAATAATATTAAGTATTGTAAATGCAGCTTATACCGAGGTAAAAGAGTGAGATTATAATATAGGCATTTGTTAAAAATTTTTTAACAAAAAAGTGATAATATTTCCTCAATCTTTAAAAATAAAAGGCAAAAAATTGAAAAAATTTCTACTTATATCAATGGCTGCATCCGCTGCTTTTTCTCAGTTTCAAAATGTAAATGTAACGCCTCAAAATATTAATGATTACGAGCAGATTGTAGACATTAGAACAGAGCCTGAGTGGAGAGCTACGGGCATAGTAAAAGGTGCTAAAACAATAACCTTTGATCCTTACAATACTACTAAATTTATACAAGAGCTAAAGGATAACTTTGATATCTCAAAGCCTATAGCTTTGATTTGCAGAAGCGGCAACAGAAGCTTTCATGCAGCTAGAATGCTTGATTCTGGTGGGCTAAATATCATAAATTTAAATGGCGGAATGGGTGCTTTGATTAGACAAGGCTACGAGCCTGTTCCTTTTAATAAATAAAATTTATTCAAAAAAAGATTTCAGGAGCAATGCGTAATAAGCATGTATAGGCGTGCAGTGCGCTTTGTTCTCTTATGTAGTTTCTATCTCCTTTTAAATTTAGCCTATCGACTATGATCTTGCCGTTTTTGCTTAAGGCTCCTACAAATACAGTTCCTGCGGGTTTTTCTACGCTTCCGCCGTCAGGTCCCGCTATGCCGCTCACGGCCAATGCGAAATCAGCTCCGCTTGAGCGAATGACCCCACTTAGCATCTCATTTACGCATTGTTCGCTTACCGCTCCATAAGTTTCAATAGTATTCTTGCCAACTCCTAGCCATTCTGCTTTAATCTCGTTTGCATAAGTTATAAGCGAGCCGTCAAAAGCGGCTGAAACTCCTGCAAATTGACCAAATTTGGCTGCTATTAACCCAGCTGTACAAGACTCCGCAAAAGTAATTTTTAGATTTTTTCTAATGAGTGTTTTTGCGATATGTTCAACTAAATTTCTACTGGCGATAAATTTTTGAGAAAATAGATTTTTAACGCCGTTTATAAAGCTTTCTATCTGACCAAATTTATTAGCTTCCGCCCTTACGATAACTAAATTCTCTATGATTTGGGATATATAAATTTGTACTTCGTAAGTTTTAGCAATCGGTTCTAATAAAATTTTAGTACTTTCGCTATCGATATCAAATAGGTTAAAATAAGTAAAATTTATATTTGGTTTTATGTGAATTTGCCCTATTTCTTTAGTTGGAATAGCTTTTATAAGATTTACTTGAGTATTATTTAAATTTATTAAAAAGCTATCTTTCGTTATTGTTATAGCTTTGCTTGGCGCAAGTGTATTTTGCTCCTTTAGTTCTATTAAATCCTCGCTTAATGTAGCCAAAATTTTAGCCGTAGTTGCGTAGTTTTCATTTGAGGCAAATATGCAAAGAGTATCAAATTTAGAGCATAAGTTTTCTATGATAAATGGCAACTCTTTGTCGCTTTTATCGGCGAAATTAAACTCCCCAAGCTCTTTAAAATGAGCCTTATAAAAGCTAAAAATGTATCCCAAAAAAGCGCCATTTATGCTTAAATCTTTCCCGATTATTAAAAGTGCATTTTTCATAAAAACCTCCTTAATTTTTGAAATTATATCACAAAAAAATCCACTAAATTTTTAGCTTAAAGCTCTATTTTCAGTAGCCTTTAATCACTGCTTAGATAAAATTTGTAAATTTAAAACAAGGTAAAAGTATGGATTATAAAGATACGCTCCTGCTTCCAAGCACGGAGTTTCCTATGCGCGGCAACCTGCCGCAAAATGAGCCTGAACGGCTGGAAAAATGGTATGGCGAGCGAGATATCTACTCCAAGATGAAAGCTAAACGCCAAAAGGCTAAAAAGAGTTTCAACCTTCACGACGGACCCCCTTACGCTAACGGAAATTTGCACATCGGACACGCGCTTAATAAAACACTCAAAGACATCATCACTAAGACTCACTATTTCTTTGGCGAAGAGATTCGATATACTCCGGGCTGGGATTGCCACGGCTTGCCGATAGAGCAACAGGTCGAAGTAAAGCTCGGCGAGAAGAAAAAGGAGATGAGCACAACTCAGATCAGAGAGTTTTGTAGAGAGCATGCAAGAGAGTTTATAGGGATCCAAAAAGAGGGATTTAAGCAACTTGGCATAGTCGGCGACTGGGATGATCCTTATCTTACGATGAAATTTAAATTTGAAGCTGAAATTTACAAAACGCTTTGTAAAGTAGCTAAGCGCGGACTTTTGATAGAGCGAAGCAAGCCTGTTTATTGGAGTTGGGCGGCGAAATCGGCCCTTGCAGAGGCTGAGGTAGAGTATGAAGACAAAGAGGACTATAGCATCTACGTAGCCTTTAAACTCGGCGAAGAGGCGCTTAAAAAACTCGGCATAAAAGAAGCGCGAGCGGTTATCTGGACTACGACTCCTTGGACGCTTCCTGCAAACCAAGCCATAAGCTTAAACCCAAATGAAATTTACGTAATCACAAGCGAAAATTTAATATTTGCCAAAGAGATGATCGAAGAACTTGTTAAAGAAGGGCTTACTAAAGGCGAGATCGTTAAGGAATTTAAAGCCGCAGAGCTTGAAAATCTACATGCGATAAATCCCCTAAACGACCGCGAGTCTAAATTTATCCTCGGAGAGCACGTTACTATGGACGGAGGAACGGGTCTTGTGCATACGGCTCCCGGACACGGTGAAGATGACTATCACATAAGCTTAAAATACGGCATCGAGGTTATCATGCCGGTAGATGAGGGCGGACTTTACGACTCTACACTTAGGACTAAGAAGCTTTTTCGCGCAGATGTAGTAGATGAGCTTGTCGGTATGCATATATTTAAGGCTAACGAGAGAATTTTAGAAATTTTAGGCAAAGATCTGCTTAAAGTTAGTAAATTTACCCACTCTTATCCGTTTTGCTGGAGAACTCATAAGCCTGTTATCTACCGCGCCACAAAGCAGTGGTTTATCGCTATGGACGAGCCAAAGATAGACGGAAAAACTCTAAGAGAGGTTGCTTTAAGCGAGATAGAAAAGGTGAAATTTTATCCTGCAAGCGGCGCAAGAAGGATAGGACTCATGGTTGCCAATCGCCCTGACTGGTGTATCTCTCGCCAAAGGGATTGGGGTGTACCGATCGCGTTTTTTAGGCATAAAGAGACGAAAGAGCCGATATTTGATGATGAGGTTTTGGAATTTGTAGCCAAAATTTTTGAAGAAAAGGGAGCTGACGCTTGGTGGGATATGGAAATTAAAGAGCTTCTACCGCCAAATTCCAAATACGACGCTAAAAATTTAGAAAAGGCAACCGACATCCTTGACGTGTGGTTTGATAGCGGCAGCACTTGGTCTGCTGTTTTAAAGAGCGGAGATTACGACGCGGGAAGCTATCAGGCCGATATGTATTTAGAGGGTAGCGATCAGCACAGAGGTTGGTTTCAAAGCTCACTTCTTTTAAGCTGCGCGGCAGAAGGACAAGCGCCTTATAAAAGCGTCTTAACTCACGGCTTTACCGTCGATGAAAACGGTCAAAAGATGAGTAAGAGTAAAGGTAACGTCGTAGCTCCGCAAGATGTGATCAAAACTTACGGCGTTGAAATTTTGCGCCTTTGGGTTGCACTAAGTGACTATTCAAGCGATTTAAAGATAAGCGATAACATCTTAAAGCAAGTTAGCGAGCAATACCGCAAGATAAGAAACACGATAAGATTTTTGCTTGCAAACGTAAGTGATTTGGATGATCTGGATACTTCAAATTTCAACATCCTTGATAAGTGGATACTAAGCCGTGCTAGACGCGCTTTTGGCGAGGTTGAGGCGGCGTTTAGAAATTACGATTTCTCAAAAGGCTTTAGCGTGCTTATGAATTTCTTGAGTGCCGATCTTTCGGGTATCTATCTTGATATTTGTAAAGACAGGTTATATTGTGACGAGATGGACGGCGATCGCAGAAGATCGGCTCAAAGTGCGATGGCTATCATCACAAGAGCGCTCTTACCGCTTATAGCACCGACACTTACGTATACGGTCGATGAGGTTATGGACTATGCGCCTGAGATCATCAAAAACGGAGCCAAAGACGCGTTTGATCTTGAGTATGCCCCGATAGAGTTTGAATTTGAAGTGGATGACGAGCTTTTGGTTCAAAGCAGAGAGAAATTCTTTGAGCTTATAGATGTGCTTAAAAAAGATAAAAAGATAAAATCAACCCTTGAGCTAGTGCTTCAAACCAGCTCGAATTCTATCTTAAGCGAAGATTTAGACGAGATAACTGACTGGTACATGGTAAGCGAGATCGAGAGCCTTGATGATAAGGATAGTTTGGCTGAATTTGAGATAGGACATGACAAATTTAAGCTTGTAATGTCAAGCAAATTTAAGTGCCCAAGATGCTGGAAATTTAGCGCTAAACATGACGGCGAAACCTGCCCGAGATGTGAAAGAGTGCTTAAAAATGCTCTCTGAGCCGATACATTTTAGCGTCATCGTAGCCACTATAGCAACGATAATTTGCGTAGTAGGCATCGGTATAGTTTTAGTAAATAAATTTAAGGAAAACAGATGATAACTTTAAAAGAGGCTTTAAAGCTCTCAAACGAGGAGATAAGATCACTAAGAAGCGAGCTTGAGGCAAAAATCATAGCCGAGAAAAAGCTTGGAGCTTATGTGGAGCAGCTTGAGAATTTACCCATATCAAAGCTTGGCGAAGGCATTCCTATAGCGATCAAGGACAATATCCAAGTAAAAGACTGGAGCATAACATCATGCTCTAAAATTTTGCAAGGCTACGTAGCGCCTTATAACGCAACTGTCATAGAAAAGCTTTTAGAGGCGAATTTAGCACCATTTGGTAGAACAAATATGGACGAATTTGCGATGGGTAACACTACCGAGAGTTCAATTTATGGAAAAACTTTAAATCCTTTAAATAACGCTCACATCCCTGGCGGTAGTAGTGGCGGTTCGGCGGCGGCAGTTGGCGGCGGTATAGCCATAGCCGCACTTGGAAGTGATACAGGCGGTAGTATTCGTCAGCCTGCTGCATTTTGCGGATGTGTGGGCTTTAAGCCGACTTACGGACGCGTAAGTAGATATGGTCTTGGAGCTTACTCAAGCAGTTTGGATCAAATAGGACCTATAGCTCAAAACGTCGAAGACGCCGCGATACTTTATGATATCATCGCAGGACATGATGAAAGAGATAGCACAAGCGTAAATAAGAAATTCGAAACTACTGCAGATAAGCTTAACGCCGATAGAAAACTAACAATATGTGTGATAGAAAACTACATAAACGAGGCTAGCGAAGAGACTAAAAACGCACTTTTAAAAGCGGTTGATGTATTAAAATCAAATGGACATAAGATAGTTTATAAAAATTTAGACACTTCAAAATATGATATAGCAACCTATTATATAATAGGAACTGCTGAAGCGAGTGCAAATTTAAGCCGTTTTGACGGAGTTAGATATGGACGCAGAGCAGAGGCTAAAAATTTAAAAGAGTTATATATCAACTCTCGCTCGGAAGGCTTTGGTGATGAGGTAAAAAGAAGAATTTTACTAGGAACCTTTGTGTTAAGTAGCGGATATTACGATGCTTATTATATAAAAGCGCAAAAAGCAAGAGCGTATACAAAAGCAAAATATGAGCAAATTTTAAGCGAATGCGATCTCATGTTAATGCCTGTAGCACCTACTACGGCTCCTAAATTCGGTGATATTACAGATCCGCTTCAATCATATTTAGCTGATATATATACTATAGGTGTCAATTTGGCCGGACTTCCTGCGATATCTGTTCCTGTGGCTAAGGATAAAAACGGCTTAAATGTCTCGGCTCACCTTGTGGCTAAGGCATGGGATGAGCAGACTCTGCTTGATGGCGCATTTGGCTTGGAAAATTTAATAAAAGGATAAAGATGAAGATAGTTAAAAGAGCTCTCACCTTTGAGGACGTACTTTTAGTTCCGCAGTATTCTGAAATTTTACCCAAAGAAGTTAGTATAAAGAGTGTATTTTCTAAAAACATTACTTTAAATATCCCTATTGTATCGGCTGCTATGGATACGGTTACCGAACACAGGACAGCCATTATGATGGCTCGTTTAGGTGGTATAGGGGTAATACATAAAAATATGGACATAGCCTCTCAAGTTCACGAAGTAAGACGAGTAAAAAAGAGCGAAAGCGGGGTCATAATAGATCCCATATCTATATCTCCAGATGCGACGGTTGGTGATGCACTTGATATGATGGCAGATCTTCATATCTCAGGAGTTCCTGTTGTGGATAGCGAAAATAAACTGATTGGAATTTTAACAAACCGTGATTTGAGGTTTGAAAACGATAGAAGAGTGCTTGTAAAAGATCGTATGACAAAGGCTCCTTTGATAACCGCTCCAAAGGGCTGCACTCTTGATGATGCTGAGAAAATTTTTAGTCAAAATAGAGTAGAAAAGCTCCCTATAGTCGATAAAGATGGACATCTTGAAGGACTTATAACGATAAAAGATCTTAAAAAACGTAAAGAGTATCCAAATGCCAATAAAGATAGATATGGCAGGCTTCGTGTTGCTGCTGCTATTGGCGTAGGACAGTTTGATAGGGCTAAAGCTCTTGTGGAAGCTGGCGTGGATGTTATAGTTATGGACTCTGCGCATGGACACTCAAAAGGTATCATAGATACTCTAAAACAGGTAAAAGCAAATTTTAACGTAGATGTAGTTGTTGGAAATATTGCAAATCCAGCTGCAGTTAAAGACTTGGCAGAGGCAGGAGCAGACGGCATAAAAGTAGGAATCGGTCCCGGATCGATTTGTACTACAAGAATTATAGCGGGAGTAGGAGTGCCGCAAATTTCAGCCATAGATGACTGTGCAAACGAGGCTAAAAAATATGGCATTCCTGTTATAGCAGACGGTGGAATTAAGTATTCAGGAGATATAGCTAAGGCTCTTGCCGCAGGCGCTAGTTGCGTTATGGCCGGAAGCTTGCTTGCAGGATGCGAGGAGAGTCCAGGAGAAGTTATAACTTTCCAAGGAAGACAATATAAAGTATATAGGGGTATGGGCTCTATCGGAGCTATGACCAAAGGAAGTTCTGATAGATATTTTCAGGAAGGCACAGCTCAAGATAAGCTTGTACCGGAAGGCGTAGAGGGTCGTGTGCCATATGTGGGAAGTGTAAAAGATGTTGTGCATCAACTTTTAGGCGGACTTAGAAGCGCAATGGGCTATATGGGCTCAAAAGATATACCAACCCTTCAAGAAAGGGCCGAATTTGTTGAGATTACCAGTGCGGGACTTAAAGAAAGTCACGTTCATGACGTCGTTATAACACAAGAAGCACCGAACTATAAAGTTAATTAGTGTTAAATTTAAAAACCAAAAGAGAGAAATTTGACGAACCACTTTACCTTGAGAGCGGTCGAATTCTCTCAAATTTTGAGCTTGTTTATGAAACTTACGGAAATTTAAATCAGGATAAAAGCAACGTTATTGTCATCTGCCACGCACTTACCGGCTCACACCATGCCGCAGGCAGGTATGAAAACGATACGAAATCAGGCTGGTGGGATAACTTCATAGGTGATGGCAAAGCGGTTGATACGAATAAGTTTTTTGTCATTTGCGTAAATATTTTAGGCTCAAATTTTGGATCCACAAATCCGCTTAGTATAGAAAAAAGCACGGGTAAACAGTATCGCTTAAGGTTTCCAGTCCTTACGATAAGCGATGTGGTAAAAGCTCAGATGAAGCTCTTTAAAAGACTTGGCATAAAGCAGGCTCACGCAGTTATCGGCGGTAGCCTTGGCGGTATGCAGGCACTTTGCTTTGCGATTGAATTTCCTGATTTTGCAAAAAATGTAATTATCATGGCGAGCACTTACCAAACCAAACCTTGGGCGATCGCATTTAATAAAATCGCAATCGAAGGTATCTTGCGCGACAAGGAATTTAAAGACGGCGAATACGATCCAAATGATATCGCAGAAAGCGGACTTGTCGGCATGGCGCTTGGCAGGATGGTAGGACACATTAGCTTTTTAAGTCCTGATTCGATGGACGTGAAATTTGGCAGAAACTATGTCGAAACTGACGGACTTTACGAGCTTACGGGGCGCTTTCAAGTAGATAGATATATGGAGTATAACGGGCATAATTTCCCAAAGCGCTTTGATCCGCTGAGCTATCTTTATATCGTTAAGATGATGAATATCTTTGACTGCACGAGGCATTATGATAGCCTTGGTGACGCACTTTCGCAAATCAAAGCAAGGCTTACTCTCATATCATTTAGCGGCGATATACTCTTTCCGCCAAGTTGTATGAAGGAGATGGCGGACGAGCTTGCTAAGCTTGAAAAAGCCTGCGAGTGCGAATATATCGAGATAAATAGCAGCTACGGACATGATGCGTTTTTAGTTGAGATTGATAAATTTGAAGATCATGTAAAAAAGGTTTTAAAATGAGTGAAGAGATAAGACAGGATCAGTTTGAAGATAAGCTTATAAAGGCAAATGAAATTTTAGAGCGATTAAGCGATGAGAATATTAGTCTAGAGGATAGTGTAAAGCTTCACAAAGAGGGCAAGAAACTTCTTGATGAGGCGGCTAAAATTTTACAAAACGCCAAGCTTGTCATAAACGAAATAGAGGATAAAAAAGATGAGTAAAATTTGTGCATTGCAGCTTGCAACTCAACCTATGAGCGATTCTAGACTTGATTATTATTTTAAGATGTGTGCCGATGAGGATGCTCGTCTTGTAGTGCTTGGAGAGTATGTTCTAAATAGCTTTTTTAAAGAGCTCGAGACCATGCCTAAAAGCATTATAAAAGAGCAGAGCGAGAGAAAAAAAGAGTCGCTTTTAAATCTTGCCAGTAAATATGATTTGACTATAGTTGCGCCTTTTGTTTTAAGCAGGGGAAAAGAATTTATAAAAGTTGTTGCAAAATTTACTAATAGCGGAGTCAGATTTCATGAGCAGCAAATTTTAATGCCGTATTCGCACTGGAATGAGGCGAAATTCTTTAATAACGCTCAAGAGGACAAGATAAATTTTATGACCTTTATGCATGAAAAATTTAAAATCGGTGTGATGTTTGGTTACGAATCTCACTTTGACCCTGTCTGGGCGTATATGATGAATAAAAAAGTAGATATCATAGTAATGCCGACTGCGAGCACTTTTTTTAGTGAAAATCGCTGGGAAGAGCTTTTAAAGACTAGAGCTTTTACGAATAATACATATATTTTACGGGTAAATCGCGTGGGAAATCATAAGATAACCGCCGGTCAGTGGAATTTTTACGGAGATACGATGCTTATTGATCCTTTAGGTGAAGTTGAAGCTAGTCTTGGAAACGGTGAAGAGATGCTGCTGGCAAAGGTTAGTAAGCAAAAGATTGGTAATGCAAGAAATTTGTGGGAATTTAGAAAGATACTTCACAAGAGAGGACTTGTTTAATTGTCTAATTTCTTATTTTAAATAGCTAAAAGTATCTAAGTCTCTTTTGGATATAATCGATATAAATTTTAAATTCAAGGTCAAATTTTGAAAAAAGTCCATTTTATAGGTATAGGCGGCATAGGAATTTCGGCAATCGCTAGGTTTTTAAATGAAAAAGGTTTTGAGATAAGCGGTAGCGATATCAAAGAGAGTCCAACTACCATAGAGCTACAAAACCAAGGCATTAAAGTCATCACTCCTCACTGCAAAGAGGCTATCAAAGATCAAGATTTCGTCATATATTCAGCAGCTATAAAGAGCGATAATATCGAGCTTGTCGAGGCTAAAAATAAAGGCATAAAGTGCCTGTCTCGCAAAGAGGCATTGCCTATGGTTTTGGAGGGCAAGCGTGTATTTGCTGTAGCTGGAGCTCACGGCAAAAGCACTACTTCTGCGATGCTATCCGGTCTTCTTGAAGGCTCTGTAATCATAGGGGCGATCTCCAAGCAGTTTAACTCCAATATGAAATATGAAGCGCATGAAAATGTGATATTTGAAGCCGACGAGAGTGATTCTAGCTTTTTAAACTCAAACCCGTATCTTGCTGTCGTAACCAATGCAGAGCCCGAGCATATGGAACACTACGAGCATGATTTGGAGAAATTTCACGCCGCATATCGCGGATTTTTAGAGCGTGCTAAAGTTAGGGTGATAAATGCCGAAGATGAGTTTTTAAGTACTTTAAAAATAGAGGCGGTTAGGCTAAATCCAAGCGTTGATATTACCGATATGAAGATGGTTGTAAGAGATTTTGTCCCTTATACTACATTTAATCTTAAAAATTTGGGCAAATTTGAGGTGCTTGGAATGGGTGAATATATAGCAATCGATGCTAGTTTGGCCATTTTAGCCGCAATTAACGAGGTATCGTTAAGCTCAATTAGAGAAAATTTGCTAAATTTTAAAGGGATAAAAAAGCGCTTTGATATACTGACTGCAAGTCGTAATTTTGTACTTATAGATGACTATGGACACCATCCTACGGAGATTAAAGCTACTTTAAAATCCGCATTTGAATATGCTAAACTACTTGGAATTTCAAAGGTTACAGCCATATTTCAGCCACATAGATATACTAGACTTAGTGCGAATTTGGATGCTTTCAAAGAGAGTTTTAAAGGTATAGACGAGCTTGTGATTTTACCTGTTTATGCGGCTGGCGAGACACCTATAGATATAGATCTAAAAGAGGAATTTAAAGAGTATAATCCAGTAATGACTAAAAAAGTTGAGCGAGAAGGCGATGCTATCGGATTTATAGATGAATTTGGAGTAAAAAATTTGCTTGATGACGGGCTTGTAATAGGCTTTGGAGCAGGAGATATCACATATCAGTTGAGAGGAAATTTATGAGAATTTTATTTATTTTAGCGGCTCTTTTACTGGTTGTTTTACTATTTAGCATAAAACATGAAAGCCTTAGTCTAAAGGCTAAGGTAATACTGACGATAGTCATATCTATTGTTTGCGCAGCCGCTTGTTTTTATCAATTTGAGTTTGAAAATAGACAGGCTAAATCTCAAGAAATTTTAACACTTTTTAATCAGGGAAAAATTTTAAAATGTGGAGATATTGAAGTAAGTAATTCAAAATTTAATTACGAATTTGGCACCTCCTCTTTTGTCGCAAAACGCGCAATTACAGAGCTTCGTAGCGTAAAAGTAGATATTAAAAATTGCGAGGCGAAGTAAGTGGATAGGCTTATTCAAACCCTTGATTTGACTGAATATATCGCTAAATTTAGCTCATTTTTAGCCCGTAAAAAGCCTCTTTTTATGCCCGGAGACACAAGGCTTCACTATGAAAAGATTATCGAACTCTCGTTAATGGAGTTTAAGGAGCCAGAGGATACCGCAAATTTAGACGATGCACTTATGCGCCTTAGTAAACAAGCAATACTTCATATAAGTGAAATTTACGAATTTGCCAAAATTATCAGATATTTTACCTATTTAAAAACTCTAAAATTTGAGAAAAAACTTGGAGAGTGGCTTGCTAAGATAGAGATCCCAGAAGCTGTTTTGAAGGTTTCAAACTATTTTGATAAAAACGGCGAGTTAAAAGATGAAATAGATGAGAGATTGATCGGTATAAGGGCTGCTTTTAATACAAAAAAAGCGCAAATTGATGCAGATATGAAAAGGCTTATATATTCTAAGTCAATAACCCCTTATCTTGTCGATCCTCAGGTGCATTTTATAAATAAGCAAGAGGCGTTGCTTGTTAGAGGAGGATTTAATCACGCTTTAAAGGGCACCGTTATAGGACGTAGCGCTAGCGGCTATTTTTACGTAATGCCAGCAAATATCGAAAAGCTAAAAAAAGAGCAGAGTGAGCTAATAGATAAAAAAGAGCAGATAGTTTACGAGTATGCAAAGCAAATTAGCGGAGTTTTTCATAAGAATCTACTCTTTTTAAAATTTATAAATACAGCCTTTGACCTTTTTGATGCCTATAGTGCTAGGGTTTTAACAGCTAGAAGCTTGGATTACGAGTTTGTTTTAAGTGATAACTCAGATAAGATAATTCTTAAAAATTTCGCCCATCCTGCGCTTAAAAATCCAAAGAGCGTAAGTGTAGATTTTAGTAAAAAGGTGCTTTTGATAACCGGTGTAAACGCCGGCGGAAAGTCGATGCTACTAAAATCAATAATAGCTGCTGCCTTTATGGCTAAGTATCTTTTGCCTATGAGAATAGATCCTGCCAGCTCTCGCATAGGTGGATTTAAGGAGTTTGATACCATCATCGAAGATCCGCAAAACGTGAAGAACGATATCTCAACTTTTGCTGGCAGGATGATGCATTTTGCTAAACTTTTTACAAAGAAAAATTTGCTAATCGGTATCGATGAGATAGAGCTTGGAACGGATTTTGAAGAGGCTGCAAGCTTATATGGGGTAATGATAGAAAAGCTTATATCTCAAGATATTAAGATGATAATTACAACCCACCACAAACGTTTAGCAATGATACTTGCCAAAAATAGCGAGGTCGAGCTTGTGGCGGCACTTTATGACGAAGCAAATTCTCGTCCGAAATTTGAGTTTTTAAAAGGGACTATTGGTAAATCATATGCCTTTGAAACAGCGGCTAGATACGGAATCTCTCAAAATTTGGTAAGCGAGGCTAAGAGACTTTACGGAGAAGATAAAGAAAATTTAAATGAAATAATCTCAAAGACTCTAAATTTAGAGGTTGAGCTAAAAGAAAGGCTTGAAAATACACTCAAAAAAGAACAAAAATTAGATAGTCTAATAGACAGCCTAAGAGATCAAAAAGAGCGTTTTGAAATTGAGCAGCAAGAGATTGTAAATAGGCTTGAAAGAGAGTATTTTAAGGCTATAAGTGAGGCCAAAAGAGCTATAAATTTAGATGATACCAAAGAGAAACAGCGCGCTTTAAACAGGGCTAATGAAGCTAAAAAAACGATAGTAAAACCAGAAGTTGCTACTGCACTTGAGCTAAATGTGGGAGATTATGTAAAATATGGCAAAATAAAGGGGGTGGTGATAAATTTAAGCAAAAGCGATGCTACTATACAAACCGATGCCGTAAGCTTGAGGGTACCTATAAAGATGCTAAAAAAGAGTGGAAATCCGCCATCTGCACCACAAAAATCAGAAGTAAATTTGAAAATACAAAAGCCAAGAAGTGCAAATGTAGTGCTTGATCTGCACGGAATGCGTGCTGATGAGGCGATAGATAAATTGGATAAATTTATAAGCGATAGCCTTGTGATGGGTTTTGATGAGGTAAGCGTATTTCACGGTATAGGTACTGGCAAACTGGCTTATGCGGTCAAGAATTTTTTAAGAGAGCATCCTAGTGTAAAGGAATTTTTTGATGCACCGCCAAATCAGGGTGGTTTTGGAGCAAAGATTATTCGTCTTTAGTAGTCCAAATCTATCAATTTATACTACTTAATATGAAATTTTAAAGGATTGATTTGACGGCATTTTTGCAAGGGTTGTTTTTTGGTTTTGGTGCGGCGGTCCCAATAGGCCCTATAAATATAATGATAATGACAGCTGCTCTAAAATCGTTTTGGATAGCTTTTGCTATAGGGCTTGGAGCCATGAGTGCTGATATATTTTATCTTGCGCTTTTGGTCTTTGGTCTGCTTGAATATTTAAATGGCGATACTGTCTCAAAAATTTTAGGGGCTTTTGGTATCTGTTATCTTTTTTATATATCATATCTTATACTTAAAAATTCCAATAAACCTATAAGAGTAGATGAGCAGATTGGAGTAATCAAAGGAAATTTTCTTAGAAACTATTTTAAAGGTTTCTTGGTAACTCTTACAAATCCTTATACGGTAGGCTTTTGGCTTAGTGTGACAAGCTATGCTAAAAGCTTTGAGAATGTATATTTAGTTATGGTCGGGGTTGTTGTCGCTATTTTTATATGGATAGTGTCCATGCCTTTTGGAATCTATAAAAGTGCTAAATTTATCTCTCATAATTTAGTAAAATGGATGAATATTGTATGTGCAATTATATTAGTAGGATTTGCGTTAAATATGCTTTATAAGTTGTTTTTATAGATAGATATTTTATTGATGGTTGTTAATAGCTTTTTAAAACAAAAGATGATAAAATACAAGGTAGTTTGTCTTATAAAAAAGAGGCTTAAGAAGTTCTAATGCAAAATTTCGATTTAAAGAAATCAACTAGACTATTTGTAATACTACCTGTAACAATATTATTTATATGTTATATTGCTATCATTTTTTATATTTTCAGTATTAAATATAAAGGATCTATTGAACATCCTGTGGATATATCCATAAATCAGAAAGTAGAGTCTTTTATGAATGTTGTAGAGATGATTTATAAAGATATCGCCAGAGAAAATATAGCAAAATTTCAAGAATACACAAAAGAGACTAAGGCAATTCCTACTTGGATATTAAAGGGTTCTGAAACTAAAAAAGAATTTATTGTTTTAGCCAGTTCAGAATATCCCGACCTTATTAATAAACCTATGCCCCATGAGATTTGTGATATGGACGCAAGAAGATATCAAAATCTAATTAATAGCGACCACTATAAAAATATTAAACTAGTGCCTGATAATAAAATCTTAGTTTGTTATTTTAAAAAATATAAAGATATAATTATCGGCTATCGTATGCTTCATAATGCTAAAATTTCAGGTTTTGGCGACCCTTACTTTAAAGAGTGGGTTATCGTAAATATGAAAACTACAATAGTTGTAACGACTTTAATACTCGTAATAGCTCTATTTCAATATCTTTTATTTTTTAGAAACTTAAAAACAAGCCATTATATAATGACTAAAATTAATTCAGAGCTTACTAAAAAAAATTCTGAAATAGAGTATAGGCTTTATTTTGACATATTGACAGGACTGCCAAATAAAGAGTCTTTACAAAGAGATATAGAGTCTATGAAAAATCCTAAAATAGTTATTATGGATATAGATAATTTTAGAAAAATGAATAACTATTTTGGCTATAACATATGCAATCAGGTTTTAGTGTACCTTGCCGAACTTACAAGAAGAATAGCCGACAAAGAAGGAATGACGGTATATAGGACGGGGGCGGATCAATTTACTTTTGTAGAAGATAAAAATTTCTTCATAGATAGATATGAGGAGCTTGCTGCAAAATTATTGGATACATTAAAGGGTCTTATCATAGATGTTGAGAGAGAGGATGAAGATAAGCAAGATCTAATAGAGGTGCATTGCACTGTAGGATTTTCTCTTGATGAGTTTGATACCTTTAAAAAGGCTATGCTAGCTTTGGAGCATGCAAAAAGTAATGGTAAAGATTATTTTTGTTACCTCAAAAGCATCGATGATACAACGCAATATGTTGAGCAGATTAAGCGTTCAAATTTAATTAGAAATGCAATTATAAATGATAGGATTATCCCTTTCTATCAGCCTATATTTAATGCAAAAAAACAGGTTGTTAAGTATGAGATGTTGGCTCGTATACAAAATAGCAGGGAGATAATATCACCCAATGTTTTTTTAGATGTATCAAAACGCATTAAGAGGTATGT
This sequence comes from Campylobacter sp. RM16189, assembly GCF_012978815.1. NCBI lineage: Bacteria > Pseudomonadati > Campylobacterota > Epsilonproteobacteria > Campylobacterales > Campylobacteraceae > Campylobacter > Campylobacter sp. RM16189. Next base: position 71,893 of record NZ_LIWR01000003.1, read on the forward strand.
TGATATAGAAAAAATGCTTTTGGAAAAGAGCTTTAAGCTTATAGCTGATAAGCCAGAAGCGGTAATATCGGTAAATTTATCAGGTAGAGATATGACAGATGGCGATATGAGCGTATTTATAATAGATAGAATCAATAGATATAAGATCGCAAATCGTGTAGTTTTTGAAATACTGGAGGATGAGAACCTTGAGAATTTGGAGAGGGTTATTAAATTTATAGAGCGCGTTAAAAATATGGGAGTTAAGATAGCTATAGATGATTTTGGCTCAGGATATAGCAATTTTTCATATTTATTAAGGATAAAACCTGATTATATTAAATTAGACGGCTCTATAATAAAAAATGTAGATATTGATGATGATTCACGCTCTGTAGCCGGAGCTATAATAGCATTCGCCAAAAAGCTTAATATCACTATAGTTGCCGAATTTGTGCATTCAAAGAGTGTTTTTGAAGCTTGCGTAGATCTTGGAGTAGATGAATTCCAAGGATTTTATCTAGGCGAGCCTTCGGATTCACTGCTTTAAAATTTAAAATATTGGAAATAGTATGCAAGTCATAAATTTTCTTACTGAACTTCTTAAGTTTAAGTCTATAACACCCAAAGACGATGGAACTTTAGATTTTATAAGTTCTTTTTGTAATGAATTCAAGCCCATTTTTGTAAATAAAAATGGTGTTAAAAATCTGATTTTGACTAAAAAATTTGGCGATGGGCCACATCTGGCTTTTGCCGGTCATGTTGATGTTGTGCCTCCTGGAAATGGTTGGGATAGTGATCCGTTTGAGCCTATTTTGAAAGATGGCTTTATATATGCTAGGGGCTCTCAGGATATGAAAGGGGGAGTTGCGGCGTTTGTTTGCGCTTGTAAAGAAGCTAAAAATTTTAAAGGAACTCTGTCTATTATATTGACCAGTGATGAAGAGGGAGATGCGATTTACGGTACTAAAGAGGCGCTTAAATTTATGGAAGAAAATCATATGTTGCCCGATTTTGCTGTAGTAGCTGAGCCAACTTGCGATAAAATACTTGGAGATACCATTAAAGTCGGGCGTAGAGGATCTATAAATGGAAAACTTATAATCAAAGGAGTTCAAGGACACGCCGCATATCCTGCTAAGTGCATAAATCCAGTTCATCAACTAGCAAGCGTGTTTTATAAATTTGCAGGGTATGACATGGATAACGGAAGCGAATTTTTTGATCCTAGTAAAATCGTGATAACTGATATAAGAGGAGGTATGGAAGTCTGTAATGTCACGCCTGGTGAAGTAAAAGTAATGTTTAATGTTAGAAATTCTATTCAAACTAATGCAGAAAATTTAAAAGATTATATTAAAGAGCTATTTGGCGAATTTGAATATGAACTTGAAATCAACCAAAATGCAAAACCATTTTTAACCGATAAAGATAGTAAAATAGTAAAATCTATACAAAATTCCGTTATAAAAATTTGTGGAGTAATACCTGAGCTAAATACTAAGGGCGGCACAAGTGATGCTAGGTATTTAGCTGAATTTGGTGTCAAAGTAGTAGAATTTGGAGTAATAAACGATAGAATTCACGCTATTAACGAGAGAGTTAGTGTTAATGAGATCGAAAAGCTATATGAGGTTTTTGCTGATTTGATAGAAAATTTCAACTCTTAATAAGCAATTAATCTTCAATCTCTTTTTTTATCTTGTCGTAAAGCGACAAGATCTCATCTTTTTTTATTATAAAGCTATTTTTATTTGCTATTAGATGGGCCGATGAGTGCATTATTGTTTCGGCTACTTTAAGCCCGTTTTGCTTCATTGTAGTCCCAGTTTCGACCACATCTACTATTGCATTGCTAAGCCCTACAATCGGAGCAAGCTCAATGGAACCATATAGCTTGATGATTTTTAGTGCGGTTGCCTTTGTTGAAAAGTAATTTCTGGATATGTTTGGCATCTTAGTGGCCACTCTAAGCTCCGGCGCACTATAGTCCAGATTATCGCTTTCTTTTATCCCTACGCATACGCGGCATTTTCCTATTTTTAGATCGAGCAGTCTAAGTACGTCCGGCTTATGCTCTTCTAAAACATCAAGCCCAACCACTCCAATATCTGCAGCACCGTTTACTACATATACGGGTATGTCTTGGTTTCTGACCATTAAGAATTTAAAACCACGTTCGCTCATTACGAGTTTTCTATCTTCAAATAAAAAAGGTGTCTTAAAAATTTTCCTAAAAATCATTAGAGTTTCTTCGGCTATTCGACCCTTTGGAAGAGCGATTGTTATCATAAAATTTCCTTTTCTTCTATAAGCTTTTGCATTCCTCTAAAGATGAGTATTCTATCGTATATTCCGTTTTTGAAAAATCTGGATAAGAACTCCCCATCTCCGCCTGTAAAATAAATTTTAGAGTTGTTTGAGATATTTTCTATTAGTAAAACTATAGGCTTTACTATACCGTAGCTTATGGCATCGGCAGTCTTTTGAGGTAGCGCATCAAGCTGTATCTGCGAATTTAGAGCTATTTTTAATCGAGAAGATATGTTTTCATAAGTCTTTAGGCTTTGAGAAATACCCGGCACTATACATCCTCCAAGATGCATTTTGTTTGCCATGACATCAATTGTTATAGCGCTTCCGGCGTCTACTATTACTCCCTCGTCTATACTGTAGCAGTTGGCTACCCTGTCTATTCCAAGAGTTTTATATATAGTATCTATTTCAAAAAATGGCTCTAAATTTACAAAGTTTTTATCATTTTGAAGCTTTTGGTTTATGCTGTCATTTACACTTATATAATATATTTTCTCATTACGCTTGAAATTTTGGAATTTATCTATACTTATTTTTGAGATCTTTCCGTCTTCAAATATAGTTGCATTTGTGTTTCCTATATCACACAAAATCATAATTAAATCCGTTTTCTTTCATTAAATTTTGTGCTTTAGAGCAAATTGGCGAGCTATAAAATATAGTTTTTTTCTTGAAATTTATCTCTAAGTCAGCTTGGATTTTAGAGTAAATTTCAAGAATTTCATCAAATTCTTTTTTTAAAAATCTACTTTTAGCTTCTCTTATAAATACAAGAGTATAAAAACCTTTTAAATCTACGCCACTAGCACAATTAAGAGTTCTTTTGTTTGTAAATTTACTAAGGTCAATCTCTTTTAGGTCTTTTAAAACAATCTTTTTGTCTTCAAAAATTTTATAGATTCGGGTTCTCATCTTATTTTAACTTAAGATATTTATTGTCGTAGTAAAATTCCTTAGAACCTATGAAGCTCTTGTCGTCTATCTCGTCATTTAATCTAAAAATTTGGTGCTTTTTAAGATCTAAATCCGCCTTTATCAGATAGCCCTTTTTCTCGATTATGTATAAATGGTCATCTAGCGTGATCGCATTTGAAAAGATTGCAAATTTAAAATTTATGGAATTTAATTTCTGCAAATTTAGATCCGTTAGTAAAATTTCCCCATCTTTTTTCAAGATGTATAGTCTGTCTTTATGCGAAACTATATTTTTTATCTCACCATTATAGTAAAGTGTTCTTTCCGGATTGATAACCACTATCCTTTTTCCTGTCGCCGCTATCATTGTGTCATTTATAACGTCTAAAAATATTATATTATTAAAGAATTCATCACTGCTTACAACAACATCTCTTAAAATTTTGCCCTGATTTTTATCCACTATCATGATCTTACCATCGAGAGTCGGGAATATCACTAAAGAGCTCATAAAATAAGGCGCTGCAGCTCTTGAGTCCTGGGTGTATATAGCAGATGATTCAAACTCTAATAAATTTATATTTTTTATTGTGTCTATTAGATATATTATGTTTGAAGCAGTTACTAGAGCCAGTTTATCGCCATCTATTGCAGCAGATACTATTGCCTCATTAAAACTTCTTTGAAACAGCACCTCTTTTGTCTTGCCTGTAACTATCAAATTTCCATCTAAAGAAGAGGTAATAATCTTGTCTTCATAGGCGTTTAAAAGTATTGTGTCTTTTGTAAAGCCGATATCATTTGATAATACTCCGTCTTTTGTTACAACCATACCGTTTTTAAGTATAGCCCCATTAACGCTAGTTGTTAAAATATGAGAAGGAAGGGTATAGTCAAAATTCACTCTTAAATCTACATTTTCAGGCTCAAAATATTGTCTTTTGGTTCCGCATCCTCCTAGTAAAAATAGTGCAGACAGTATCGATACAATAGTGTAAATTTTTTTCATTTGCTATTTCCTTGATAGTGTTCAAAATTTTTAACAACAGATTGAAGTTGTGAATTGAGAGGTATCTTTTTTAACTCGTTTTTAGCTTCGCCTATTTTGTTCTCTCTTATTAGGATATATCCTTTTATTAGGGTTTTGTATGAATTTAAAATTTGCCCACTAGGCTCATTCAGTTGAGCTTTTATTATATCTTTTAAGAGTTCGTCTATCGGCTCGTTAAGCAGAGATTTTAAAGTTGCGCTATCATTGTTTTCCATAGAGTTTTTAAATTGATATAGGGCATATAAGGAGATGTCTTTTGATTTTAGATCCGCCTTTGCCTCTGCATCATTAGGATTTGTTATAAGTCTTGCATAGGCCTCGTTTGCAGCTTTGAAATTTTGCTCTTTTATAAATTTGTTAGTATAGTATCCGCCTATACCCAAGACTCCTAAAGCTAAAGCGATAATTATCATTTTTTTATATTTTTTTATGAATCTTTCACTTTTTATTATATTTTCTAAAAACTTTTCTTCAGTATTTAGCTCTTCTTGTATAGATTTTATATCGTCTTTAATAGCCAATTTGTTTCCTTAAATTTAGTAATTAAAAGATTGTAATTGTAGCATAATAAATCTGAAATCTCGCGAAGTTAAAGCTAAAATGTGTTATAATGCATCAAATTTTGAAAATTTAAGAGGTCTTTATGAATATAGATGATAGTTTGCTTACTAAGCTTGAAAAGCTTAGTTCTCTAAAAATTGGAGATGATAAGCGTGAAGAGATCAAGAATCAACTTAGTGAGATTTTGAATTTTGTAGATATTTTAAATGAGCTTGATTTGGATGATTTAAAGGCTGTTGTAAGCTCTATAGAAGGCGGAACTCCTTTTAGGGATGATATTAGCATAAAGTCTGAAGTTGTGGATTTTATTTTGAAGAATGCGCCTGCAAGAAATGATCATTTTTTTGTTGTTCCTAAGATTATAGAGTAGTAAAGATGCAAAAGTATAGCGATAGCAATATAAGCCTTGAAGCTCTGCTTAGGACTGTTGTTCACAATAAAGCAAGCGACCTTCATCTTGTATCAAGAAGTGAACCTCAAATAAGAATAGATGGCACTTTGCGTCCTCTTGAGCTCGGAATTTTAAGCGGTCATGACATACAAGATATATGCTATGCCCTTGTTACCGATGCACAAAAGAGTGAGCTTGAAGAGAATAGAGAGCTTGACTTTGCGATAGAACTTCCGAATATAGGTCGCTTTAGAGGTAACTACTACTATACTATGAATGGTGATTTAGCTGCGGCATTTCGTATAATACCTACCGAAATCCCATCTCTTGATGATCTAAAGACTCCTGGTATTTTTAAGGAGATTGTAAAACGCGAAAAGGGAATGATACTTGTTACAGGACCTACGGGAAGTGGTAAATCAACTACTCTCGCTGCTATGCTAAATGAGATAAATTTAAATGAAAGAAAACATGTTATTACGATTGAAGATCCGGTAGAATTCGTTCATCAGAATAAAAAATCTCTATTTTCCCATAGAAATATAGGCACGGATACCCACTCTTATGCAAGAGCTCTTAAATATTCGTTACGTGAAGACCCAGATATTATACTTGTTGGTGAGATGAGAGATAGAGAGACCATATCTACTGCTATTACTGCAGCAGAAACTGGACACCTTGTCTTTGCTACACTTCATACAAATTCGGCTCTTCAGACTATTAACCGTATTATAGATAGCTTTGAGGGTGGAGAACAGCTGCAGGTTAGAAATATGCTCTCAGTATCTCTTACTGCAGTAATTTCACAAAGCCTGCTTCCAAAAAATGGTGGAGGTCGTTTGGCTGTTCATGAAATTTTAATAAACAATCCTGCTATCGCGAACCTTATAAGAGAGAATAAAGTTCATCAAATTTACTCTCAAATGCAATTAAATCAGCAAATGACCGGTATGACTACACAAACGCAATCTTTAATGAAGGCTATACAAAATAAGCTTGTGACAAAAGAGATGGCCATGAGATACTCAACAGCTCAGCAGGAGCTTGGAAATTTAATAGGAATGTAAAATGGATTTCGTAACAATTTTTGATATTGGCATATTAGCTGCGGTCTTGATTTTAGGCATTAAAGGCATAATAAATGGACTAATAAGAGAGGTCTTTGGACTATTAGGACTAATAGGCGGAATAGTTGTAGCTAGTAGATTTGCTAGCGATGCAGGTAAAATCATAAGTGACAATGTCTATAAAATAGAAGGTGATTCTATACTATTTTTCGCAGGTTTTTTATCAATCCTTATCGTCTTTTGGATTACTTGTGTCGGTATTGGAATGTTTTTAGCAAAACTTGCGGGATTAAGTGGTCTTGGTTTTTTAGATAGAGTAGGCGGATTTTTAATGGGAAGTTTAAAAATTTTCCTTATTTTTTCTGTTTTAGTGGTAACCGTCTCAAACATCCATGCTTTAAATAGTAAAATCGAGCCATACTTTAAAGATAGTAAGCTATATCCTATTCTTTTAACTGCTGGAAAATGGATAATGAATATAGATGTAAATAGTGTAAAAAAAAGTATAGAAGAGAGAATCCAAACGCCTATTGATAAAATGAAAAATAATATGATTCAAATTGAGGATAATACAACCACGCAAGATAATAGTATCAAATTCGAAGATAATAAAACCATGCAAAGTGCTATTATTATCGAAGATCAAAATAATACAAGGAAGGAGTAGTAACAATGATTGAAAATTTAGAATACGATGCTCTTCTTGAGAAATTTAAGAAAGTTTTGAAAGATAATGGGCTTAAATATACACAACAGCGAGAAATTTTGTTAAAGACCCTTTACAATAACGACGAGCATTTTACTCCTGAGAAGCTGTATTTGTTTATAAAAGAGGCTCATCCTGAACTAAACATAGGAATAGCTACAGTTTATAGAACCTTAAATTTACTAGAAGAATCAGAAATGGTAACATCTATAAGTTTTGGTTCTCAGGGTAAAAAATTTGAGCTTGCCACCAAGCCTCATCACGACCATATGATATGTAGACGTTGCGGCATAATCATAGAATTTGAAGATCCTATGATAGAAAAAAGGCAATCCAATATAGCAAAAGAGCATGGGTTTAAATTAACAGGTCATATGATGCAACTTTATGGAATCTGTAAGGAATGTAATAAAAAAGCTTAAATACTAAGGAATAATAAAGTGATATTTGAAAACCAATTGGAAATTCAAAGGCTGCAAACTGCCGACGAACTAAGGCAAATAGGGATAAACCCGTATCCTCATTTTTTAAGACGTGATATGGATATCTCAAAATTTAGATTAAAATTTTCTCATATAAAAGATACTGAAAGCAAGAATGCTGAGGGTCAATTTGTTAGCTTGGCCGGACGCATAAAGCTGATACGAGACGCTGGTAAGGCTGTATTTGCCAATATTGAAGATGAAGATGGAAATTTACAAATTTATTTTAGCAATAAAACTCTTGACGAAGAGTGGTTTAAGGTAGTTAAAAAAAAGATAGAGGTCGGAGATATAATCTTTGTAAGAGGATATGCGTTTATAACTAGAACCGGTGAGTTCTCTATGCATGTAAGTGAGCTAAAGCTAGCATCTAAAGCAATCTGTCCTCTTCCTGAAAAGTATCACGGATTAGTTGATATAGAGACTAGATATCGCCAAAGATACCTTGATATGATTATGAATCCCGATGTTAGAAATGATTTTAAAAAGCGTTCCATAATTATCAGCACCATTAGAAGATTTTTTGAAGATAAAGGGTTTTTGGAGGTCGAAACTCCTATGATGCACCCGATTCCAGGCGGTGCTAATGCAAAGCCTTTCGTGACCTTTCATAACTCTTTAGGTGTAGATAGATATCTTAGAATTGCACCAGAACTTTATTTAAAACGTCTGATAGTAGGTGGTTTTGAAGCTGTATATGAGATGAACAGAAACTTTAGAAACGAAGGCATGGATCTTACGCACAATCCTGAGTTTACAAGTATTGAATTTTACTGGGCATATCATACATATCATGATTTAATAGGACTAACAGAAGAGCTTTTCGGTGTTCTTTTTGATAAGCTTGATATGGAAAAAATTGTAGAGTATGATGGGTTAAAAATTGATTTTTCAAGACCTTTTACGAGAATAAATTACAAAAAGGCTATTATTGAGATAGGTAGGATTTCTCCTGATATTGTAGAAGATAAGTATAAAATTTTGGCTAAATTAAGAGAGGATGGATTTGAGGCTAATGAAAAGCTTAGCTTAGGGCATCTTCAAGCTGAGCTTTTTGACAACTATGTAGAAGCAAGACTGATAAATCCTACTTTTGTTATGGATTTTCCTATAGAAATAAGCCCTCTATCAAGAAGAAGCGATAGTAATCCAAATGTCGCGGAGAGATTTGAGCTATTTATAGCAGGACGTGAGATAGCTAATGGATTTAACGAGTTAAATGATCCTATAGATCAATACAATCGCTTTGCTTCTCAAATTGAAGCAAAAGATGCCGGAGACGACGAGGCTCACGAGATGGATGAGGATTATGTAAAGGCTCTTGGATATGCTATGCCTCCAACAGCCGGACAGGGTATCGGTATAGATAGGCTTGTGATGCTTCTTACTAATAAAAAATCGATTAGAGATGTAGTATTATTCCCTGCTATGAGGCCACTTAAAACAGAAATTAAGGAGAATTAAAATGAGTTTAAAAGATTTTGATAAAGTTATATTTGACCTGACCGAGCTTGAGCTTAAAAGACAGTGCGATCACCTTGAGATGATCGCTAGTGAGAATTTTACTTATCCTGAAGTAATGGAAGTAATGGGATCTATTCTTACAAACAAATATGCAGAAGGATATCCCGGCAAGCGCTACTACGGTGGTTGTGAATTTGTCGATCGGATCGAGCAAATCGCAATAGATAGATGCAAAGAGCTTTTTGGTTGCGAGTTTGCAAACGTTCAGCCTAATTCCGGCTCACAGGCGAATCAGGGGGTATACGGTGCACTTTTAAATCCCGGAGATAAAATTTTAGGCATGGATCTAAGTCATGGAGGACACTTAACTCATGGCTCTAAGGTAAGTAGCTCAGGCAAGATGTATGAGAGCTTTTTTTATGGTGTTGAACTTGATGGGCGTATAAACTATGATAGGGTTTTAGATATTGCTAAAATAGTGAAGCCAAAATTGATAGTATGCGGTGCTAGTGCTTATACAAGAGAGATTGAGTTTAAAAGATTTAGAGATATAGCCGATGAGGTTGGTGCGATACTGTTCGCAGATGTAGCTCATATCGCAGGTCTTGTGGTTGCCGGCGAGCATCAAAATCCATTCCCGCATTGTGATGTCGTAAGTTCTACTACGCACAAGACTCTTCGTGGCCCAAGAGGTGGAATTATTATGACAAATAATGAGGAGTATGCCAAGAAAATAAACTCTTCTATATTCCCAGGAATTCAAGGCGGTCCATTGGTTCATGTGATAGCTGGTAAGGCTGTTGGCTTTAAACATAATCTATCGCCAGAATGGAAAGTTTATGCAAAACAGGTTAAGGTTAATGCCAAAAAACTAGCAGAAGTATTGCTCTCTAGAGGATATGACCTAGTAAGTGGCGGAACTGATAATCACCTTATTTTAATGAGCTTTTTGAATAAGGAATTTAGTGGAAAAGACGCAGATATAGCTCTTGGAAATGCTGGAATTACAGTAAATAAAAATACTGTTCCTGGCGAGACAAGGAGTCCTTTTGTAACAAGCGGTATACGCGTAGGAAGCCCTGCGTTAACAGCGCGCGGTATGAAAGAGGCCGAATTTGAGATAATTGCTAATAAAATCGCGGATGTACTGGATGATATTAATAATGCATCCGTTCAAGCTAAAATAAAAGCCGAGTTAAAAGAATTTGCGAGCAAATTTATAATTTATGATAGAGCGACATTTTAATGCAAAGCATTGACACCGCTCTTATTAAGATGATTACTAATCATTACTATATAAAGCGCGATAGTATAGTAAATAAGATTGAGTATAAAGGCAGAGTGTTTTTCAATAAATTTGAAAGAGTTGATGAGTCTTTAAACTATAAAGTTATAAAAGATCATGCCGAAGGCAAGATAGTGGTCGCTCACTCTTTAATAAGTGCAACTGATAAAGTTGAAAATATTGTATTTGATTATAATGGCAGGATGCCAGATAGGTTTTGGCATAGGGCACAATTATTGCTTAGGGAAGAGGGATATATAAATTTTACAGCTTATGAGACTAAGACGCCAGGGCATCTGCATCTTTATATTCATAAAGGGCATACGACATTAAATGAGGGATACCAGCTGGCCAATAAACTCTCTTTGTTACTCTCTCAGCGTTTGGTTAAGGAGTGGAGAGTGTTTCCTACTCTTGATCTTCCAAGAGAGTTTAATATACTTACTTTGCCTTATAAGGTCTATCAAAAAGAGCGCGGGGCATCGTGGTCAAAGCATATGTAAGGAGTGAAAATGGAATACAATGAATTAAGAGATATCATGCTGGAAAAAGAAGAGGATAAAAAAGGTAGAAGTTTTAAGAAAATTCTTATACTAATTGCCGCATTTACTATTTTGTTTTTAACTGTTTTGATAGTTATGAAAATTTTAAATACTAGTGATAGTGGAAATCAAATTTCTCAACCTGACTCCAGACTTATTCTTCCGCCTGAGCCAGATACAACCAAACAAACTATTCCTCAGACGATCGCCAAAGATGAGGCGCAAAATACCGCCGAGAAAGATATTCAACCAAATACTCAGTCAAATTCCGTCTCGGATAGCCAGAAGAATGATAGCCTATTTCAGCAGGTGCCTATAATACCTGAAAACAAAGGGCAAGAGAGCTTTGAGGATATGGTAAAAACACTCAAGGAAAAAGAGGTAAAAAAACAAGAACAAGCTATGACTCAAAATAAATCAGTTACTCCTACTACTCCAGCAGAAAATGTAGCTACTCCAAAGGATGGAGAGAAGACAAAAGTAGAAACTAAGCAGATAGAGTCAAAGAAGAATGAGCAAAAAGTAATAGTAGTAAAACCAAAAGAAGATAAGAAAACTTCCCAGCCTCCTAAAGAGAGCATAAAAAAGGATACCCAAGTCTCTAATGTAAAATCTCAAGGCCTTGCAAGAGGAAGCTATGTGCAAGTTTTTGCGGTGAAAAAATTCAATGAAAATGTATCTGAAATTAAAAAAATAAGGGCAAATGGATATACGTATAAGCTCTATGAGGCAGATATTAAAGGTGGAAAGGTTGTAAAGGTTCTAATAGGGCCATTTAGTGGCTCACAGCTATCAACAGAGCTTGCTAATATAAGAAAAAATATCGCAAGCGGTGCGTTTATAGTCAATATTAAATAATGCAATTTTTTGCAGTTTTTGGAAATCCGATAAAGCACTCAATCTCTCCAAGGCTTCACAATTTAGCCTTGCAGAGAATGGGTCTTAACGGATTTTATACTAGGGTTTTGCTTGAAGACGGCAATAGTTTGGTTGCTAAATTTAAAAGTCTTAAATTAAGTGGCGCAAACATCACGATTCCGCATAAAGAGATAGTTTTAAATCAATGCGATGCGGTAGAAGAAAATGCTCTAAAAATAGGCTCCATTAATACCATTGTGCTTAAAAACGATCAAATTTATGGCTACAATACCGATGCTTCTGGATTTATGCGCTCTATTGAAAAATTTGGTAGCATTAAAACCGCTCTTGTCTTGGGTGCAGGAGGAACAGCAAGAGCCATAGCTCATGCACTTAAAAATTCTGGAGCCAATGTTACTATCCTAAATAGAAGTAAGTCAAGGCTTGAAAATTTCAGCGAATTTAAAAATTTTACATGGGATACATTTGCGGGCAGTGAATTTCAGCTGGTTGTAAACACAACTCCTGCGGGCTTAAATGATGATAGTTTACCTGCTCCGATTGAAATTTTAGAGCCTTTATTAAAGAGGGCGAAATTTGCTTTTGATGTAATATATAATAAGCCTACCTCATTTTTAAATTTGGCTATTGCAAATGGAATTATTTGCAAAAACGGTTCTGATATGTTGCTTCATCAGGCTGTTTTGGCTCTAAATTTATTTTATTCCAACTCCCTTGATGAAAAAGTTATAGAAAATCACATGAGAGAGGCTTTTAGTCTTTAATTTATCCTCTCTTTGCCAACTTCACATTAGCAAAGAGAAATTTATTTAGCTATTATCGTCGGCTATATTTAGATAGTAGTCTATCTGGTCGCGCTTCAAGATACGTATCATATTTGTGCTACCCTCTATTCCGGCAGGGTATCCGGCAGTCATTATATAGGTTTTATCGTGATCTATATATCCTAGTTTGTGAGCTTTTTTTGTCGTATTTGCGATTATCATGTTTAGCATCTCAAGCTTAACCGTAAAGGCCGGCATTACCCCCCATGCAAGAGTGAGTGAGTGTGCAGTCTCTTCATCGTGAGTAATTGCTATAATATCAATGTTTGGTCTATATCTTGCCATTTTTATAGCCGATTTTCCAGATCCGGTTACGGATAATATCGCATCAACTTTTAATTGCGAAGCAAGGCGAGTGGTGCTTGAAGCCACCATATCTGTCTCGTCGAAGTAGCCAAATTGATCAAATTTGTTAAAAGGATAAATTTGCTGAACCTGCACTATCGTATTTCTCATCGCCTCTACGACCGCGACAGGATTTTTGCCTATAGCGCTCTCTTCACTTAACATTACAGCATCTGTTCCATCTAAGACGGCATTTGCTACGTCGCTTATCTCAGCTCTTGTTGCAGTTTCGTGTTCTGCCATACTTAGCATCATTTGTGTTGCCGTTATGACCGGCTTTGAAGCTTCATTCGCTTTTTTTATAATTAGCTTTTGAATTGTAGGAACTCTGTAATAAGGCACTTCTATGCCCAAGTCCCCTCGAGCTACCATTATACCGTCGCTTACTCTTATAATCTCATCAATGTTTTCAACAGCATCAAATTTCTCTATCTTGGCATAAATTTTAGCTTTTGAGCCGAATGATTTTAAAATTTCTCTCGCCTTTAAAATATCATTGGCGTTTTGCACAAATGAGATTGCTACGAAATTTACTCCGTTTTTGGCTCCAAATTCCATATCTTTTAGGTCTTTTTCTGTGATTACATCAATATTGATCTTTGTATTTGGGAAATTTACTCCCTTGTTTGAGTTTAAAAAACCATCATTTTCAACAACCGCTTCAACCGCATCATTTCCGCTTTTAATAACCTTTGTACGTATCGATCCGTCATATAGATAGATATATTCACCCTCTTTTAGCATAGGCAGAATTTGAGGCTGATTTATGCTAAGTTTGTAGCGATTTGGTGAAATTTGCCCACCTATTATTTCGCCGGAGTGAACCTCTATAATATCTCCTGATTTAAGCTCAAAGGGTTTATCTAGCTTGCCTATTCTTATTTTTGGACCACAGATATCCTGAAAAATGCCTACCCTGTAGTTTAGCTTCTCTTCGACTCTTCTTATTTTTTCTATGTTTGCCTTATGATAATCGTGTGTGCCGTGGCTAAAATTTAGTCTAAAGGCATTTACGCCAGCTTTAACTAGATTTTCGATTATCTCTTCACCTTCGCTTGCAGGACCTATAGTGGCTAAAATTTTTGTCTTTTTTATCATAATATTCCTTATTAAATTTCTCGTATTCTATCAAAAATTGGATACAAATAGGATACATTTCAAACTCAAATGTAGTATTTATATACATCTTATATCTTTGGTGTTTTTTAAATTTGTAATTTTAAAGCCACTTTAAATTTCTAAAAGTATAATGCAAAAAATTTAATTTCAAGGAGAGTGGATGAGAAAAATTTTGGCTATTTTAATGGCTATGTTGGTTTCTACATTTGCGTTTGCTAATGATGGCAAGAAGCACAAACTAAAGCTTGCAAGCACATGGGAGGGCACAACACCTGTTTTAGGTGATGCCGTAAAGAATTTTAAAACATATGTTGAGGATATGTCAGGTGGCAGGATAGAGATTAGAATTGACTATCCGTCTAAACATAAGTCATCTTTTGGTATTCTTGATTTTGTAAAAAGCGGTCAATATGATCTTGGCTATACGGCATCTTATTACTATAAGGGAAAAGATCCTAAGACTATGTTTTTTACGGCTCTACCTTTTGGTATGACTCCTGCAGAACTTCATGCTTGGTATGAATTTGGCGGCGGTAAAGAGCTTGAGGCAAAAGTTTACGATAAGCACAATATTAAAGTATTTAGTGCAGGCGACACTGGTACTCAAATGGGCGGTTGGTTTAAAAAAGAGATAAAAAGCGTAGATGACCTAAAAGGTCTTAAGGTCAGAATTCCCGGCTTTGGCGGTGAGGTAATGGCTAAAATCGGCTCTATTATCAATACTATTCCTACAGGCGAGTTATATATGGCTCTTGAGATGGGGACTATAGATGCTGTAGAGTGGGTAAGTCCTGCGTTTGATATGGGTCTTGGATTTCACAAAGTGGCTAAATATTACTATACAGGCTGGCAAGAGCCAAGTGCGCAAACTCAATTTTTTGTAAATAAAAAAGTTTACGAGAAACTTCCTAACGATCTAAAAGCTATTATCGAAACTGCTTCTAGCAGAGTCGCAAGCGAGCTTTATGCAAAAGCTTATTTTGATAATATCAACTTTTGGAGCAAGATGAAATCAGAATTTCCTGGAATAGAGATTAAATCCTTCCCGGATGATGTTATGGCTGCTCTTAAAAATGCCGCAAATGAAATTTTGGATCAAGAGGCTGCTAAAGATCCGTTATTTAAAGAGATTTTAGACTCTCAAAGATCGTTTTTAGCAAAAGCTAGAGAGTGGACTAAGATATCTGAATTTGCCTATATTCAAAAGGCTTCTAAATAATTAATTTTAGGCGATAAGCTTTAAGGTTATATTTTCGTTCTACTCTCAATAGCTTTCATAAGCGAGAGTAGATCGATATTTTCTAAACTTACTCCGGTAGGGACTCCTTGAGCGATCTTGCTAAATTTTAGGTCTAAATTTTTAAGTTGATCCTCTATGAAAATTATCAACGCATCGCTGTTTATATTTGGAGTTAATGCGAATATAATCTCTTCTGTGCCGTTTTTAATAATGCAGTTTTTTAAATCTTCTATGATTTTTGGAGTAAGCTCTTCAAGCACGAAGTAAAGCCCTGAATAGATTCCATTTTGTTCAAGTATTAAGATGTCTTTTGGATTTTCTACCACTGCTAGTAACGCTCTATCTCTCGTTTCGTCGCTGCAAATATCACAAATTTCATCTTCGCTAAGTCCGCCACAAATTTGACATTTCTTAGTAAATCTAACCGCATCTTCTATGCTTTGAGCCAGTTTAAGTCCTCCTAAACTATCGCCCAAGCAGACATGATATGCAAATCTTTGGGCTGATTTTTTGCCAACTCCTGGAAGCTTTTCAAAGGCTGCTATAAGCTCGTTAAATTTCTCAAGTCCTTTTCTCAAGCGGCTACCTTGGGTTTTGTATTGATGCAAAATATATGATATCCATCTTCATAAGAATAAGATAAGTTAAATTTGTGCATTTGACATATATGATCTATGATATAAAGTCCAAGCCCCATCCCTGCACTCTTGCTATTTTTCTCTCTTATAAAGGCCTGCATATAGTATTCTATAGGTTTTTCAAGAGGCTTGCCTAAATTTTTAATATAAATTTCATTTTTAGTGCAGATTACCTGGGCTTTTTTATCATCAGCATATTTTAGGGCGTTATCTACCAAATTTTTAACCGCCAAAGCAAATAGCTGAAAATCAACTCTCAAAAGCATATCGTCATTAAAGTCACAAATAACTCTCTCTTCAAATTTATCAAGCATAAGCATATCTCTAACTTGTTCCATTATTATGGAAAAGAAGCACTCTTGATAGTTTAAGGCATAGCTTTTTGATAGTAGTTGCTCTATCTTTGCAAATTCGTTTATTAGCATGTCAAGCTTTTCAAAGATAGTTATAAGACGATTTTTTTGAGTTTCGTTTTGCACCATTTCGGCCACTATTCTACCTTTGCCTATAGGAGTTTTTAGTTCGTGCATTATTGTTCGTAAAAATAATTGCCTAGATTTTATAAGCTCTCTTATCTTGGCTGCTGCATTATCAAATTCAATTGCTACACGAGAAATTTCATCATCAGACTGCGCAGTCTTTGCTGATATTTCGACCTCCATATTTCCGCTAGCAAATTTACGTATATCTTTACTTAGCTTTTTAAGCGGAGCAAGAGAGTTTATAACAGAGATATAGAGTGATACAAGCAATGTCACCGTAATAAAAAATCCTATCCAAAGCGGATCGTTTATGTTTTTTGCATCGTTGCTTTCAAGCAAAATTTGAAATGCCGGATTTTTTATCTGTAAAAATAGATTATCTCTGTAGTGAATTGACTGTATAAGCCCTAAAGGAGTTTGTTTAGCAAATACCGGATGTCCGTTATTTACTATCTCTGTGACTAAATTTTTATTATCTATGTAAGATAGTCCAAAATTTTTAAAATAGTGCGATAAATCGCTTGGTGGATTTGATTTTTCATATAGCGTAATAAGGTAATTTATTGCGCTTACTTGCTTGTCTTTGACCTTTTCTAGCATATTATTAAGCTGTATGTTGCCAAATGTAAATAGCAACATACAAACAAGCGAAAACGCGATCGCAAATACTACGGTTATCTTAGTGGTGATAGAGTATCTTATCATCCTATTAGCTTATAGCCTATACCGCGAACCGAGAATATGTGCCTTGGATTTTTTGAGTTATCTCCTATTTTGGTTCTAAGTCTTCCTATTATTACATCTAAGCTCTTTGAATCCTTGTCTTTTAAGCTTTTGCAATTATAGACAAGTTGCTCTCTTGATACCGAGAAGCTATGTTGCTTGATGAGATAGGTTAAAATTTCATATTCGGCAGGAGTTAGTGTTAATGCCTCGTTATTGTAATAAATTTCATGTCTTTTTTCATCTATTCTAAAGGCCGAATCCACAACCTCTTCTACGTTTTCGTGAGATTTTTTATATCTTCTAATTAGACTCATTATTCTGGCGTGCATCTCTTTTGGATCGTAAGGCTTTGGAAGATAGTCGTCAGCCCCTATTTGAAGTCCTACGACCTTATCGCTTATATCGCTTCTGGCCGATGAAATAATAATAGGTATATCGTATTTTTCGCGAATCTCTTTGCATACCTCAAGTCCGTCTATGCCAGGTAGCGTAAGATCTAAAATTAGTAAATCATAATTTTTAATGCCTGCGCTTAGTCCAAGGTAAGGATCTTCGTAGTTGGTGACTTTTATATTAAAATTATCTAAGTATTCTGATAGAATTTGAGCAAATTCTGGATCGTCTTCGATCATCAAAACGTTAATCATTATGAACCTTTCTGTGTTGATTTGGTGCTTATTATAACTAAAAATTGTTAAATTATATGACAAATAGCTTTTAGCGCCTAGTTTTGCTATTTGTAAATTAAAATTTAAATTTTAGCTTCAATAGGATAAAATCTATTTTTAAAATTAAAAAAATTAGGAGAATTTTTGGAGATTAATTATTATGAAATTCTAGAGATCAGTAGAACAAGCGACTCCGAAACAATAAAAAAAGCATTTAGAAAACTTGCGCTTAAATATCACCCGGATAGAAATCAGGGAGATAAAGAGGCCGAAGAGAAATTTAAGCTAGTAAATGAGGCTTATCAGGTATTAGGTGATGAAGAAAAGCGTAGAATTTATGATAGATACGGCAAGGCAGGACTTGAGGGTAGTGCCGGAGGATTTGGCGGAGGCTTTAGTGCTGATTTTGATCTAGGAGATATATTTAGCTCGTTTTTTGGCGGTGATTTTGGAGGTGATCGCAGGAGAAAAAGAAGCCCTGATAAGTATCCTCTTGATTTTGAAATCCCTGTAAATATAGAGTTTAACGAGGCTGTTTTTGGAGTAGAAAGGGAAGTAAAATTTAGTATTAAAAAACCTTGTCAAAGTTGCAAAGGCACAGGCTCAAAAGACGGTGCGTATAAGCCTTGTCCTCATTGTGGAGGAAAAGGGCGAATAAGCCAGCAAAGAGGCTTTATGAGCTTTGTTCAAGAGTGTCCATATTGTAGCGGGACCGGCGAAATCGTAAAGGATATTTGCGGTAAATGTGAAGGCAGAGGGTATGATGAGGAGAAGCAAAGCGTCACCATAAATATCCCAGCAGGCGTAGATAACGGTATGAGAATGAGAGTGGCAGGCAAGGGAAACCTCTCTGTGGATGGAAGTAGGGGTGATCTATATGTGAGCATATCGGTTGAGCCTGATGAACATTTTGTCAGAAACGGAAACGATGTCTATATAGAAATTCCTGTATTTTTCACTCAGGCGATTCTTGGAGAAACTATAAAGATACCGACGCTTAACGGATCAACTGAGCTAAAACTGCCAATAGGCACCAAAGATAAGCAACAATTTGTATTTGAAAATGAGGGTATAAAGAGCGTAAATAGTAGAAAAGTAGGGCGATTGATAGCTCAAATTTCGATAAAGTCGCCTAGTAAGCTAACCGATGAGCAAATAGAGATGCTTAAAAAACTTCAAGAAGGCTTTGGTATAGAAAACGGCAAAAGCAGTGCCGATGAGAGCGTATTTGACAAGGTTATAAATTGGTTTAAAGGCGATAGTCCTCAAGATAAAAACGCTAAAAAATAAATTTCTATAAATTTAGCCTTTGCGGTTTAATTTCCTCAAAGGCTAAAATCCTAATCTTTAATACTATTTTTTATTAACTCTATTTTTTCCGCAACGCTTTTGTTTGTTATTTTAGTTATCTCATCAAAATTTGCGTTTAGTATATTTTCAAAATTTCCATAAAATTTAACGAGCTTGGCTATGCTTCCTTGAGAAACTCCGGCTTGTATCAGCCTTGAGGCCTCCATATCTTCTCTTTTTTTAGTCTTTTGATGAAACGTTATGGCAAATCTGTGTGCCTCATCGCGAAGTCTTTGAAAAAACTGCAATTTTTTATCATTTGTAGCAAGCAAAAATGAGCCTAAATTCGTATAAATTTTATCCTTTGCAGCCCCCTTGGCGCGGTGGGCTTTGGAGTCTATTTTCTCTTTTGAAATTGTTATGACATCTACGTTTGCTCCGCTACTTTTTAAAATTTCATTAGCCAGATTTAGTAAGGCCTGCCCTCCGTCTATTATCCAAAGATCGGGAGCGGAAATTTTATCAAACCTAAGAGCCCTTTCTATGAGCATCTCTCGCATCTGATCGTAGTCGTTTTTGCTTTGTAGATGAACGTGGCGGTATTTGTCTTTGATGAAATTTCCATGCTCAAACCTTGTCATAGCGCCGACACAGGCTTTGCCAAACATATGCGAGTTATCAAAGGTTTCGACAGCATATGGAGTATGAGTAAGCGAAAAATACTCTTTTATCTCTTTTAAAAGCTCGTTATTATGGGTTTTTAGATAGTTTTGTATAGAAATTTCCGCATTTTTTCCTGCCATATCGCAAATTCGTTTTTTTTCGCCTATTTTTGGTGTAGATATGCTAAATTTTTTACTATGCCTAGCGGTTAAAATTTCCTCTACCAAGCCCGAGTCTTCAAATTTATCAAGTGTGTAAATTTTAGAACTAATTACCGGCATATCGATAGGAAAGCTCTCTAGGATTATTTGCTTGTAGGCATCGTTTGTATCGTTATCAAGATTCATTTTTAAATTTGTAATATTTTGATTTACTCCGCTTATTTTGCCGTTTTGAATACTAAATCTAACCGCACAGATCATATTTTGGCAAGAATTTATTGCAAACACTTCAAAATCCTCAAGTTTGGCCAGATCGACTTCTATTTTGGTATC
This sequence comes from Campylobacter sp. RM16189, assembly GCF_012978815.1. Classification (NCBI taxonomy): domain Bacteria; kingdom Pseudomonadati; phylum Campylobacterota; class Epsilonproteobacteria; order Campylobacterales; family Campylobacteraceae; genus Campylobacter; species Campylobacter sp. RM16189. Next base: position 92,023 of record NZ_LIWR01000003.1, read on the forward strand.
CAGATCTTTTATGGCATTTATCTTGTCTCTGATTTTTGCCGCCTGCTCGTAGTTTTCGTTTTGGGCGTATTTTGTCATTAGATTTGTTAAATTTGCTATTAAGGAATTTGGATTTTGTAGTGCTAATATTGCAGCATTTACGACTTTTGAATATTCATTTGGAGAAATTTTGCTTATAAGCGGAGCCTCTGAATATCCTATCTGATATGGCAAGTATGAGCCTTTTGCCTTAAGCGCGGCCTTGCTTTGAACCAGTTTAAAGCTCATTTGCAAAGCCTCCAAAAGCTCCCTCCCTCCTCTAAAATATGGTCCAAAATATTTGATATTTTTGCCTTTTACGATCTTTCTTGTGATATCAAATCTTGGAAATTCATCGTCTAAATTTACGTAGATATAAGGGTAGGTCTTATCGTCTCTTAACAAGATATTGTATTTTGGCTTAAGCTGCTTTATAAATGAGTTTTCAAGGATTAGGGCGTCAGCTTCGCTTGGAGTTATTATATACTCAAGATGGGCGGTTTCGCTTATCATCTTATGGATTCTAGGACCCGCTTTTAATGAAGGCGCAAGAGTTGGCGTGAAGCTAAAATAGCTTTTGACTCGGTTTTTTAAATTTTTTGCTTTGCCCACATAAAGAAGCTTGCCAAATTTGTCAAAATATTGGTAGATCCCTGGACTATTTGGAAGTGAGCGAATTTCATCTATTAGCATCTAAATTCGCTTTTATTTTCTCTCTTATAGCTTCAAATTTGGCATGAATTTGGGGATTTTTAGCTAAATTTATAAACTCCCCTTTGGACTTTTCAAAATTTACAATTTTAAGTAAAATTTTTGATTCTTGTTTGAAGCGTAAATTTTTAGTTACGAAAAATTTTATATCCGAAATTTGAGCCAATTTACTATCTTTATTAACGCTGCAATAAATTTTTAATAAGCCTTTTATCATACTTATATTATTATCTCGTTTTAGCTCCTGAAGTCCTAGCGGATGAAGTAGGGCAAAAAATAAAATGTTATTTCTAACATAGCAAAAAGCTATTAGTCGTTGATGGTTTAAGCTAAGTAGCTTGGTGAATTCCAGGCACTCGCTACGGCTTTTAAGCTCTTTATACGAAGGATTATTTAAAATATGACCTATAATAAATTTAGCATCTTTCATAAATGGATTTTAGCATCTTTTTTATTAATCTTTTTATTGAGCGGTTGCGGATATAAGGCTAATCCATTTTATGATACTGGCGAAAGCCAAGAAAGCGCAAGAAAGACAGATAGGATTAATCAATTTTAGGTATTTGCGCTTTAGCTATGTTTTGATTTTACGACAAAAGAGTTTATGTCGCCCATTTTTATGGTCGATTAAATAAAATTTTAGGATTTTTTATGACTACATCAGATATTATCGTTTTAGACTTCGGTTCTCAATACACTCAGCTGATAGCTCGCAGATTGCGTGAGCAAGGTGTATATACGGAAATTTTGCCATTTAATGCCAAGCTTGAAGATATCAAGGCAAAAAAGCCAAAAGGTATCATTTTAAGCGGTGGTCCCGCAAGTGTATATGCAAGCGATGCTTACTTTTGCGACGAGGGTGTTTTTAAGCTAAAAGTGCCTATTCTTGGCATCTGCTACGGTATGCAGCTGATTGCTCATGTAAATAAGGCGGAGGTTGCTTTAGCTAGTCAAAAGGAGTATGGCAAGGCAGAGCTTAGCGTGATCAAAGAACACGCTTTATTTACCGGAACTCCTGAAAAACAGATAGTATGGATGAGTCATGCTGATTATGTGAAAAATATTCCAAATGGCTTTGAGGCACTTGCTATTAGCGAAAATTCGCCTTATTGCGTATTTGGAGACGATAAACGCAAAATTTATGCACTTCAATTTCATCCAGAGGTGCAACATAGCGAATTTGGCTCACAAATTTTAAAGAATTTCGCTAAATATATCTGCGGTTGTGAAAGTACTTGGAATATGGGAAGTTTTGCTAAAATACAAATCGCAAAGATAAAAGAGCAGGTAGGAAATAAAAAGGTTCTTTGTGCTGTAAGCGGTGGCGTGGATAGCTCTGTAACCGCAGCACTTTTAGCTAATGCGATACCTGAAAATGTAATACTTGTCTTTGTCGATAACGGACTTTTAAGAACTGGCGAAAGAGAGCAAGTGGAAGCCACTTTTAGGACAAGGCTTGGCGTAGAGCTCGTAAGTATCGATGCTAGCAAGACTTTCCTCGAGCGACTCGCAGGTGTCACCGATCCTGAGAGAAAACGCAAAATAATAGGCGAAACTTTCATAGAAATTTTTGAAAAAGAGGCCAAAAAACACGATAATGTAAAATTCTTAGCCCAAGGCACCCTGTATACTGATATTATTGAAAGTTCTGTCGTTGGTGCCGGTAAAACTATAAAAAGTCATCATAATGTGGGAGGCTTGCCTGATTGGATGAGCTTTGAGCTAATTGAGCCTTTAAAAGAAATTTTTAAAGATGAGGTGCGCCAACTTGGGCTTGAACTTGGTTTATCTCGTGATCTTGTCTTCCGTCATCCATTCCCTGGTCCTGGACTTGCCATACGTATAATGGGAGAGGTAAATACGCCTAGCCTTGAGCTTCTTCGCAAGGCTGACGTAATACTTCGTGACGAGCTTAAATCAACAGGTTGGTATAACAAGACTTGGCAAGCGTTCTGCGTACTTCTAAATGTAAATTCAGTCGGCGTAATGGGTGACAACCGCACCTATGAAAATGCTGTTTGTATCCGCGTGGTAGATGCAAGTGACGGCATGACGGCTAGCTTTTCAAGACTTCCTTATGATCTGCTTGAAAATATCTCTCGCCGCATTATTAACGAAGTTAACGGTATAAACCGCGTAGTTTATGATATCAGCTCTAAACCGCCTGCAACGATTGAATGGGAGTAGAAGAAATAATTTAAAATCAAGTCTTGTTAATGATTTATAGGTTAAAAAATTCTAATAGTATTAAAATATAAAAGTCTGTCAAAAATAATAATTAAAACAATAGCCTCTATCGACTTTCCACGATAAGATATGGAATAAACTATCTGTCCTTTTGCAAAAGTTGTAAAAAGACAGATAGTTTAATTAATATATTAAGTTAGGTTTTTATGTGAGAATTGTTATTTTAATATTGATAGGGAAAATAGCGAATAGCATATAGAGTGTTTGATATTAAAATCAGGAGAGCGCGATCAATGGATAGTAGATTGAAAACAAAATATGTACAACACTTTTCGACAAGAATTCCTTGGAAGGACAATGATTATACTGGAAGAATTGACGATAATCCCAAGTTTAATGTGACTGCCCAAGTAATACCTAATATTGCGGAATCAAGAGATTTAGAGTTTGAAGATGACAATAAAGGTAAAAAATATGAAAAAGTAGGCTCATTGAAAATGCAGAGTTGGATTACGGAAAATGCGGCTTTCATGAGTGATACTAAACTTTGCCTTGAAATGAACCATCCATATAAAGAAGAGAACGAAAGGTTTAAGCATTTTACTAAAACTGATTTTGAGTTAAAACCATATTCTTTTTTGCTGCGTCCATTTTCTTGGGCTTCAAAGGAAAATGCTACAGAAAAGCAAAAATATTATAATTTTTATTTTGATTTAGAAAAGACAGAGCAAATGCTTAATTGGTCGAGTGCATGGGTATCACATGGCGAGTCTCAAAAAGGGATTTTTGAATATTTTTTTTCAGGGATTAGTCCAAATAATTCGCTGATTTTTCCTTACTACAAACAAGTACCATTTATTGAAGACAATAGGCGTGTGATTGCCGGAATAGGGAATATCGTATCGAATATAGAACTTCAGGAATATTCATCGGATGGAAGCAGCGAAGAAAAGAACTATATTTGGGAAACAAATGTGGCTCACTCTATAAGAAATGATGGTAAAGAAGGCTTTTTAATGCCTTATCATGAAATATTAGACTATACTCAAAGTCATCCTGATTTTGATATGGAAAGCATTACATTATTTGAACCGGCAGGTTTTAGAGAAGAGTTTTCATATACAGCAGAATGGGTTAGCTATGATGCGGCAATTGATATTCTAAATCAAGCAAAAACTGTATTAAAAAATATAGCCGAACTTAATCTCAAAAAAGCTAATCATAAATGGGTTAATATGCAACTTAAATATATTGATATTCAATTAGAAAGAATTTGGAATCAGCGTGGAATATTTCCGGGACTTGGCTCTATGCTCTCAGCTTTTGGCTTAAGATACGGATTTGATATTGCAAAATATATCGATACATCTACTAATGATTTGATTTCAGAATTGAAATTGTATTTTATGGGAGATAAGATAACGGAGGATGAAGAATTAGATGAAAGCTTGGCTGAAAATGAAGATGAATTTTACGGCTTGTTAAAAGATGAAGTAAGAGTACAATATTTCGAACTGTTGTCTCGATTAAATCTTTCGGTTGAACAGTCTATTTATGCATGGAACAAGTTAAAGTGTAAATCTGAAGAAATTTTGAACAATCCCTATCTCCTATATGAATTGACAAGAAAAGAAGAAGAGAGTATTCAGATTGCTATTTCTCAAATCGACAATGCAATGTTTGTTAATCCACTGGTAATAAATAAGTATCCGCTTGAGAACCCGATTAAAATGAGAACAGAAGGTGATAAACGCCGATTTAGAGCAATGGTGATATATGTTTTGGAAAAAGCTGCGGCTACTGGACATACTTTACTTAGTTATGATCAAACGGTTGAAGAAATCAATAAACTTCCATTAGATAATAAAACTGATTTTAAAACAGAGAAAATTGAAGGTGTTGTTAACTTTTTAAACAAAGGTGAATTGTATGTTGATGAGGAAAATACATATATTAAATTGAAAGAATATCAAATTTATAAGGAATTAGTGGTTAACGTAGTCAAAAATCGTTTGAAAGACGGTTTGTCAAAGAAACAGAACTGGCGGAAGATTATTGATGACCAATTTGGAGAGCTGGAGAAAAATAATGAAGAAAATGATAAACTAGCTCGTGAGGAGAAGGCGACGGCATTAGGAATTCTTGAAGCATCTAGGATATCTGTCTTATTAGGAAGAGCCGGAACGGGCAAAACATCGGCATTGGGTATTTTTGCTTCTTCTGAAGAGATTAAAACCGGTGGAGTATTAGCGCTGACTCCTACAGGTAAAGCGAGAGTACAGCTTGAGAACTCATTTAAGAAAAATGGAGTGAATGCTGAATTTATGACTGTGGCACAATTTCTTACTCGTTCAAAGGGTTTCAATTGGAATACGATGACGTATAAAATGCCAACAGAACCAAGTTCCAGTATTGCTAAGACGGTAATTATTGATGAAAGTTCAATGTTGACGGAGAATATGTTTGCCGGTATATTAAAATTGGTTGGTACGCATGCAGTCAGAATTATTTTTATAGGGGATCCTAATCAATTGCCTCCCATAGGAGCGGGACGTCCATTTGTAGATTTAATCCATTATTTGGAAGGCTACTATCCTAAAAATGTTGCAAAATTAAAAACGGAGATGAGGCAGGGAGCGGGTGGAGATGACTTGATATTTGCTCAAATATTTTCCAACGCAGATTCTATCGATAAGGATCTAATTTATCGTATTCAAAATAATGAAATAGATAGTCGTTTTCAATTTGTTCAATATACTGATTTAGAAGATCTGAAAAAAGTTTTATTTGAAAAAATACCACAAATTGCAAATATGGATGATGAAGATGATATTGATGGATTTAACATTAGTTTAGGTGCTACAATAGATAAGTATACCAATTATCCGACCGGCAAATATATAGAAAATTGGCAGATTTTATCTGCAACTAAATTTATTGGGGTAGGGAGTTGTTTTTTAAATAGTCTGATTCACGAAAAATATCGCAAACATATTGTTGATGAATGGAATAAATATTGGTATTCAAAATATAGCCCTCAATCGATTCAAAACATAGTATATGGAGACAAAATCATATCAAATGTAAATGGCGAACGCTGCTATTGGGATGGTTCATCTGGAAAGGCATATGTAGCAAACGGTGAAATTGGAATCATGTCAAATTATCCAGGACATTACGGTAAGAATGATAAGAATACGAAGTGGTATAAATTCCGCTTTGCTTCCTTTGAGGGAAAAGAATTTTCCTATTTGAAAGATGATTTTGGTGGAGATAATAGTGATTCCGAGCTAGAACTTGCATATGCTCTAACTGTCCATAAATCACAGGGTTCCGGTTTTGGAAAAACCATAGTAATTATAAACGGAAAAAGTTTATTTATCACAAAGGAACTATTATATACCGCATTTTCCCGTCAAAAGGAAAAATTAGTGATCATAAGTGATCTACCCGTCGAAGAATTAATTCGGTATGCCAATGATTGGTATTCCGATACCAAACAAAGATATACAGATTTATTCGAAACTCCAAATATTACGGAGATAAATATCGGAAAGCAGAAACGATACTTTGCAGAAAATCTGATTCATAAAACAAGTCGAGGTGAAATGGTTAGATCAAAGTCTGAGGTAATAGTTGCTAATATTTTAAATAAAATTAAAGTTGATTATTTATACGAGGAGCCATTAAATGTTAATGGCAAAATTTATGTCCCTGATTTTACTCTAAATTATGAAGGAAAAACTGCTTATCTTGAACATCTTGGAATGTTAAGTGATTTATCATACAGAAAGCGTTGGGAAGAGAAAAAAGTAAATTATGAAAGCGAAGGTATATCAGAAATTAAAGGGAATTTAATAATTACTAAAGATGGATTAGACGGGAGCATAGACGCAGAATTAATAGAGAATAAAATTAGAACATGGATGGCGGACATTTGACTCTTTCTGCGTTACTAAAATTTTATATTGATGCTGTTTTTACAAAATATTCTGAGTAGTAACATAAAGTTATGAAGGCTGTTTATGAGATAGAAGTGCCATCTTAGACATTACTTTGGATGAATTATAAATGATAAAAAATATCAAAAAATGATATGGAGTACAAGCTAAATAGGCAATTTTATTTTTTAGGCTAATCTACACTATTTGAAATTATGAATTCCAAAAAAAATATAAAAAAGAACTTAAACTAGATGGATTTGTCGGTATTCGGTAAGCACAAGACTTTAACTTTAAACTGGTTTATGTATTGAATAGTAGAAGAGTAGGAGTAATTTATATAATTTACTAAATTTTAAAATCCAGCTTCTTTTATAAAATGTAAATAAATATCAATTCATTGATCTAAATCTACAAAAATATTTTTAAATCACACTATAATTGTCCGAAATTACCAAAGGGATAAAAATGCCAAAAATATACAATATTAAAGATGAAATTTATTTCCAAAGCGGCGGCATAGTAAGCCAAAGGCTATTTTCAAGCAAAAATTTAGATATAGATTTGTTTGCTCTTGACAAGGATGAAGAGCTTGATAAGGAGAAGAGGTTTGGTGATTCGCTGGCTTGGGTTTTAGAAGGAGAAATTTCACTTTTTTACAAAGATGAAAAATTTGATCTAAAGCAAAACGGCGGCTTTCTTATAGCCAAAAATTATTGGCGTAAATTTGAGACTAAAGAGAAAACTAAGATGATCTTAATAAATTTAAAGGAGAACGTGATGATAAATCATTTACCAAAGGCTGAAATTTTTAGTTTGGCAGATGCGATAGAGTATCAAGAGGGCAAGGTCGTAAGTAAAACTCTTGTAAAAAACGAAAACGGCACTATGACTCTGATGAGTTTTGACGGTGCGCAAGGACTTTCAACGCATGCTGCACCTGGTGATGCTCTTTTGGTGGCTCTTGATGGCGAGTTGGAGCTTACTATAGCTGATGAAAAATTTGATATAAAATCAGGCGATAGTATCGTAATGCCAGGAAAGATACCGCATGCTTTAAAAATAAAAGATAAATTTAAGATGTTGTTAATAGTTACTAGAGATTAATTCTACGCCGCAATTGATTTTGGTATAATCCATTCAAAAAATTGAAAGCGGCAGATGGGCGGTAGAAATTTAAAAGATAAGATAGTGTCGTATATCGAGGACAAATTTAATATCGCCCCTGAATTTATATTCCAAAGAAGCCCTAAAATAGCCATTTTTAGACATCCGAAAAATAAAAAATGGTTTGCCGCTCTCCTGCCCGTAGATGCCAAAAAACTAAATGAGAAAATTGCTAAGAAATATAGCGCCGAATTGAATATATTAAACTTAAAATGCGATCCGTCTCTTGCCTATATTCTTTGTGATAATGAGCGCATAATGCCCGCTTATCATATGAATAAAAAGCACTGGATAAGTATAAATTTAGATAGCGAAATTTCAGCAGAGCAAATTTTTGATCTCATAGATCAAAGTTTCGAGCTAACAAGATGAATAGTTTGCTCACGCATCCATTTAAGCCGATTTTTGACAAAAACTCTAAAATTCTAATCTTAGGCTCATTTCCTTCGGTTGCTTCAAGAGAGCAGGGATTTTACTATGCCAATCCTCAAAATCGTTTTTGGAGAGTGCTTGCGGCAGTTTTAGATTGTCAGCTTCCAAAAAATACCGATGAGAAAATAGAATTGTTAATAAAGCATAAGATTGCAATTTATGACGCGGCTCTTGTTTGTGAAATAACTGGTTCAAGTGATGCCAAAATGACTAAGATAGGCCCGTCAAATTTAGAGCCTATATTTGAAGTTGCGAGCATTTCTCAAGTGTTTACAAATGGCAATAAGGCTTATGAAATTTCTAAAAAATTTCAAAATGAGCAGATTTTAAAAGCCACTAAAAAAGAGATCATAAAACTTCCTTCAACAAGTCCTGCAAATGCAAAATTTAGCCTTGAGAGGTTACTTATAAGCTGGAGCGAGATAGGTAAAATTTTGATATAATCAAACAAAGTTAAAAGGTCTGCAATGCCTAGAATTTTCTTAGTTTCTAACACAAAGAGTAGCGATAAAGAGATAATAAATCTAAATCTTAGCGAGATTGAATTTTTAGAATTTAATCTGAATTTAGCTGTTTTTGAGGTGCTTGTAGTTACATCTAAAAATTCAATAAGCGCTTTAAAATTTAACGATATAAATATTGAAAAAAATATTGCAGTTTATGCCATCGGAGAGCCTTGCGCGAAAGCCGCCAAAGAGGTTGGATTTGAGAAAATTTATACAGCACAAAACTCTCACGGAAACGAATTTGCTTACGAGATTGCACCTTTAATACAAGGCAAAAAAGCCCTATTTTTAAGAGCTAAAAAGACCGCCTCAAGAGTGGGTGAAATTTTAAGAGAAAATGGATGTGATATAACCCAGGTAATAGCTTATCAAAATGCGTGTAAAAGGGTAGGAGTAGAGCATAAACCAGAATCAAACTCCATCTTGATATTTACCGCTCCTTCAGCTGTGAATAATTTCATATTAAATTTTGGCTGGGACGATAGCTATAAAGCCGTCAGTATAGGCAAAACCACAAGCGGTGAGCTCATGAAATTCACAAAGCCCATAACTAGCGAAATTCAAAGCGTGGATTACTGCATAGAGCTTGCTAAAACATTACTTTAAGCAAAATCACTATATAATTTAATTGCCTGAGTGATTCGGCAGTGTATTTTTTTGGGTCCAACACATTAGTATTGGCGAAGATGTGCGGTATCTGTGTGATGTGGCTTTGCCTGAACGCCCAAAAAGCGCGAGAAGTTGCAACCTAAAGGAGATCGCCTATTTGCAAGGTTGGCTTTAGTTTTAGGGCCACTTACTTACACACCGCTCACTTGGGTATTAAAATTTGGAGCTACTATGAATATCCTTATAATCGGAAACGGCGGACGAGAGTATGCAATCGCACTTAAGCTAAAAAGCGAAAAAAACGTATCAAATTTATATTTTGCACCTGGAAACGGTGCCACTTCAAAACTCGGAAAAAACTTAAAAGTCAAAGATTATCACGAACTGGCGAATTTTGCTAAAGAAAATAATATTACTTTAACTATTGTAGGCCCGGAAGCTCCGCTTAGTGAAGGAGTGGTGGATATTTTTAAAGAGCATGGACTTTTGATATTTGGACCTAGCAAAAGTGCCGCTAGACTTGAAGGCTCAAAGGCCTTTATGAAGGACTTTTTAGCAAGAAACGGTATAAAGACGGCAAGATATCTAAATACTAATGATTTTAATGAGGCAAGCCAGTTTATAGACTCACTAAACGCTCCTATCGTAGTAAAGGCTGATGGGTTATGTGCAGGAAAGGGCGTAATAATCGCAAAAACCAAAGAAGAGGCAAAATCCAGTGCAAAAGAGATGCTTAGTGGAGAGAGTTTTGGAGATGCCGGCAAATGCGTAGTAGTAGAGGAATTTTTAGACGGATTTGAATTAAGTTTCTTTGCGATCTGTGATGGAGAAAATTTTGTAAGCTTGCCTGTGGCTCAAGATCATAAAAGATTGCTTGATAATGATGAGGGGCCGAATACAGGCGGGATGGGCGCATACGCTCCAAGTCCATTAGCGACAACTAAACTCATAAAACAAGTAGAAGAAGAGGTCGTAAAGCCTACTTTAAAAGGCATGAAATCAGAAGGCAATCCTTTTTGTGGAGTGCTTTTTGTAGGGCTTATGGTGGTAAATAATGAGCCTTACGTGCTAGAATTTAACGTGCGCTTTGGAGACCCAGAGTGTGAAGTATTGATGCCATTGATAGATGGAAATTTAAGTGAAATTTTACTAAATGCCGCAAAAGGTGAACTAAAAGAGGTAAAGCTAAAGAATGAATTTGCGGTCGGAGTTGTAATGGCTAGTAAAAACTATCCATATTCAAGCACGCCAAAAGCCAAGATAGAAGTTTTAAAAGTGCCTCAAAACTCTCATATCGCATATGCTGGAGTTAGTGAAGAAAATGGTGAAATTTATGCAGACGGAGGCAGAGTACTAGTGTGTGTAGGTGTTGCTAAAAGCATAAAAGAGGCCAGAGATAGAGCTTATGAGCTTTGCGAAAATGTCAAATTTCAAGGCTCTCAATACCGAAAAGATATAGCTTGGCAGATGCTTGGTAAAGATAAAAAATGAGCCAAAATATCATAGATAAACTACAGCGTGAAAATATAACTTTAGCTCCGTTTAAAAAGCGTGCACTTGCTTACGCCATAGACGAGCTTTTGCTTTCGATGCTATTTTTGATTATATATTGGGATATATTTGAAGGTGTAAAAAACTACGAAGAAACTGTTATGATGACTTCAAATTTATTGGTTCAAATTTTTGCTCTTAAAGTCGTATATCAGGCATTTTTTACTTGGTATTATGGTGCCAGCATAGGTAAAATAGTGATGAAAATTGTATGTGTAGATATAGATTTGCTTGATAAGCCTAATTTTAAAATTTCTATCATCAGGGCGCTCATGAGGGTTGTAAGTGAAAATGTATTTTTCCTAGGATGTATCTGGGCGCTCTCTAATCCGCTTCTTCAAACTTGGCATGACAAATTTGCAAAAACAGTGGTGATTGATGTCTATTAGACTATTTTTTGTCTTAGTTGTTTCGTTTGTGAGTGTTTTTGCAAATATTCAAGACTTTGAACTGCTGGCAGATGACGTAAAACGCGAGGCAAATATAGTAACCGCAAATAAAAACGTGCTGGTTTATTCCAAAGAGTACATAATGAGTGCGGATAAGGCCGTATACAATCAAGATAGTAGAATTTTAGAGCTTTTTGGAAATGTAAATTTGATGCGTAGTAAAGAGGAGGTATCTCGTTGTAATTACGCAAAGATAGACCTAAACAGTAAAGATAGTAGCTACGAGGCCTTATTTCTCATGAATAAAGACATGGAAGTATGGATGCAAAACGACGAAAGCAAGAGCAACTCTAAATACTATGAAACTAGAGGTTCTATCGTATCTAGTTGCAACGTACAAAATCCGGACTGGAAGATAAAATTTAGTAGCGGAAAGTTGAATAAAGAGAGTAAATATCTACATCTTTATAATCCGGTCTTGTATATACACGATACTCCTATGTTTTACCTGCCTTACTTTGGATTTTCCACTGATACTAGGCGAAGAACAGGACTTTTATCTCCGGATTTGGGATACAATAAAAACGGTGGATTTTTTTACAGACAGCCAATATACATAGCCGAATACAACTCTTGGGATCTACAGCTTGATCCTCAGATTAGGACTCTTAGAGGATCCGGGCTTTATACGGTATTTAGATTCGCAGATTCTCATTATTCTGGCGGCTCTATCGGATTTGGATTCTTTGATGATAAAGATAGTTATAGGCAAAAACAGATATCTCAAAACTCTAATAGACTTCCTTTAAAAAACAAAACACATAAGGGCGTAGAAGTCAAATACGAACGTAGTAGGCTAGTAAAGCATCTTATAGACGGTAACTTGCAAGAGGGGTTGTGGCTGGATGCTACCAAGCTTAATGATATAGATTTTATTAATTTAAAAAGCAGAAGCGGTGATAATAATGAGGAGAATTCGCTTATAACCTCTAAATTTAACTATTTTATAAGCAGCGATAAACATTATTTTGGTAGTTATGCAAGATATTATATAGATACCGCAAAAGTTGGTAATATAAATGAGAACAAAGATACTTTGCAAGAGTATCCAAGTTTTCAATATCATAAATATACAGATAGTATGATGCTGCCGAATATTCTTTATTCGGTTGATTTTTACTCTCGTAACTATACAAGAAAAATCGGCGTAGAGGCTACGCAGCATGAATTTAGCTTGCCGGTCTCAGTTCATATTCCGTTTTTACAAGATTATCTAACGTTTTCATATCATAACCATTTGTATGCAACTCAGATAAATTACTCAAATAAGATGTATAGACCTACTGGAGACGAAGACAATAGCGCAAGCTATATAGAAATTTCTCATAAATTTTCACTTCACACAGATATTGCTAAGGCTTATGAAAGCTTTTATCATAGTCTAAATTTAGGAATAGACTATATAACTAGAGGCTACAGTAATGGAGAGCTTCCGGATGACTATGAGACTATAGAGTATGATCAAAATACTTATGTCTATGATATGTATGGTAATAAATATCAAAGCTTTATAAACTTTCCATACACTAAAGATGAAGTGGCTGCTAGGCTAACTCAGTATTTTTTCAATCAAGACGGCAGAAAGCTTTTAAGACACACTATCTCGCAAGGATACTATACTAAAGAGAGTAGATACTCTAATCTAAAAAATATCATAGGCTTTTATCCTATGACAAATTTATCATTTTATAATAAACTTGAGTATTCGCACAAGCATAAATATATTGAAAAGATACAATCAGGAGCCAATCACGATAATAGATATTTTGACCTAGGATTATGGCACACATACGAAAAAAAGAGCGACCAAGAGGTGCAAAATTTTATAAGCGGGACAGGCTCTATAAATTTACCGCACAATTATAAGCTTCTTGGCAGACTTCAATATGATATACAAAGAGCATATACAAAAGATTGGAGGCTAGGTATTGCTCATAAGAGAAAGTGCTGGAATTACTCTATTCTTTATGAAGAAAAGATTGAGCCTACAAGCACAAGTGGCGGTTCAGCCTCTAAAAAATCAAAGGGCGTATATCTTATGGTTAATTTCTATCCTATGGGTGGCATTCATTATGACTTTTCACTTGGTGAAAGTTACGAAGAAGGCAGGTAGGTAGCGTGGTCAATCTAGATGATCTTATGTTTGAAAATCAGCTTGATGCCGCAAAAAAGTTACTTGAAATTTTACCTAAAAAAGAGCTTGTTCAAAATGAATATCTACTCATCTGCTCCTCTATTGATTCGGTAATTTTGGTAGATGTTATCGCAAGGGAGCTAAAGCTAAGCTATGAGATGCTTTTTACCGAGAGGGTTTTTGCTCCAAATAATCCTGAATGTGAAATTGCCATGGTTAGTGAAGCTGATGATATAGTTCTTCATGATGAGCTCATAAAATCATTTAATATAAGCTATGATTTTATATACGGAGAGGCTCAGAGAAAATATGAAGAAAAAATTTTAAAAAATGTTTATAAATACAGAAAGGGAAATTTAATTAAGAATTTAAAAGATAGAAATATTTTGCTTATTGATGAGGGTTGCGAGACAGGTTTTACGGCGCTTACATGTCTTAAAACTCTGATTAAAGAGAGAGTAAAATCAGTTACTTACGCTACTCCTTCTATAGCAGTAGATGTTGCAAATGCACTTGCGCCGCTTGTGGATAATATTTTTGCAGTTCACAAAATAGTAAATTTTATAGATGTGGATTTTTATTATAAAAATAAGATCGAGCCAAAACCAGAGGTAATCCTCTCTATACTTGAGGAGAGCCCGTTTTATATACCATTACAAAAACAAGGAGATATCAAATAGATGCAGTATTCAATAGAAGTAAATAATCAAGTTGAAATTTATGATATAAATAAGGTTGCAAAACAGGCCAGTGGAGCCGTTTTGCTAAGAGTTAAAAACACTGTCGTTTTGGCCACTGTCGCTCGTGAAGATTCACAAGTGGAGGAGGACTTTTTGCCTCTAACGGTTCAGTATATAGAAAAGACCTATGCTGCAGGGAAAATTCCCGGCGGATATGTTAAAAGAGAGACAAAACCTGGTGATTTTGAGACTCTAACGGCACGTATTATAGATCGCTCTTTAAGGCCGCTGTTTCCAAAGGGCTATGCGTATCCTACGCAAATTGTGGTAATGGTATTATCTGCCGATCCGGAGGTGGATTTGCAAGTGGTCTCCTTAAATGCAGCCTCAGTAGCGCTATATCTTAGTGATATTCCTGTAAGTCAACCGGTTTGTGGCGTAAGAGTGGGATATATAGATAATAAATTTGTTATAAATCCTAGTAATAGCGAACTAAAAACAAGTGCGCTTGATCTTTATGTGGCCGGTGTTAAAGATGAGCTTTTGATGATAGAGATGAGAAGTATCGCTCAAGCAAAGAGTGAAGCGGTACCTATGATGGCGATTGATCCTATGATGGATCCAAATATAAATGACGGAATAATATTGCAGCAAGATATGAACGAGTTTAGCGAAGATTTGATGCTAGAGGCAATAGCTGAAGCAGGTAAGGCCATACTTAGAGCATCTAACGCATACGAAGAGGCGTTTTTGGCCCATAAAAAAGAGGACGCACAGCTTGAGCTAAAACCTGAAATCGAGAATGAAAGCATTGCTATTTATCTTGATGAGTTTTATAAAAAAGAGGTAAAATTTGCGATCAATCAAATGGCAAAAAGCGAAAGAGCTAGTGAGCTTGGAAAGATAGCTAAGCAAATTTTTGCCGATGATGTGGCTCAAAAAGAGGGCTGGAGTGAGGATGTGATAATGAATGTCCTTGGCAAATTTAAGAAAAAGATAGTTAGAGAGCAGATTATCAACGAGAAAACAAGGGCTGACGGCAGAGGGCTTAAAGACGTGCGTCCAATCTCTATTGAGACAAATATATTGCCAAATGCTCACGGAAGTTGTCTGTTTACAAGAGGTCAGACCCAAGCTCTTGTGGTGGCGACTCTTGGAACTGATAGTGATGCGCAAATGTATGATATGCTAACTGAAAAATCGGCTGTTGTTGATAAATTTATGTTTAACTATAACTTCCCTGGATTTAGCGTCGGTGAAGCCAGTCCTCTAAAAGCGCCTGGTAGACGCGAACTAGGGCACGGAAATTTAGCTAAACGTGCTTTATCTCCTAGTATAGATATCAATTCCCCTTATACTATTCGCTTAGTTTCTGAGATTTTAGAATCCAATGGCTCAAGTTCTATGGCTAGCGTTTGCGGTGGTTCATTAGCACTTCGCGCCGCAGGTGTAAATAGTGCAAAACTTGTTGCCGGCGTGGCTATGGGACTTATATTTGAAGGTGATAAACATGCCGTTTTGACCGATATAATGGGTCTTGAGGATCATGACGGAGATATGGACTTTAAGGTTGCGGGTAGCAAAGATGGCATAACCGCACTTCAGATGGACATAAAGCTTGGCGGAATTAGTCTGGAAGTGCTAAAAGAAGCTCTTGAGCAAGCTAAAGAAGGCAGGCTTCATATCTTAAATTTGATGGAGAAAGCAGATGAAGAGATTGCTGTAAATGAAGAAATTTTACCTAAGCTTGAGTTATTTAGCGTAGATCCTGGCAAGATAGTTGATATTATCGGTCAGGCTGGAAAAACTATAAAAGAGATTATAGAGAAGTTTGAGGTATCAATAGATCTTGATAGAGAAAAGGGTGAGGTAAAAATCGCAGGAGCTCAAAAGACAAAGGTTGATGCGGCAAAAGATTATATTATCCAAATAGTCTCAAAAGATGGCTCTAAAAATGGCTTTGGTGGTGGAAAGAGAAGAGATAACAGAGATAAAGAGAGGTCAAAACCTACATTTAATATTGGCGATGAATTTGAAGGAGAAGTCAAAAAAGTAGTCGATTTTGGCGCCTTTGTGGGATTAAAGGATGGAGTTGATGGACTGCTTCATATTTCTAAAATCTCTACACCTCTAAAAGAGGGCGATGTGGTGAAGGTAAGGGTAAGTGAGCAAAAAGGGCATAAAATTTCCCTTGTTTTAGCTGAGTAAAATTTAAAAGGAGAGTATCGTGCAGTGCAAGAAGTTATTTTTCCCAATAGGTGCAGGAGATGATGTAAAAGAACGTATGTATGGTGCTTTGCTTATAGCCAAGCATTTTGATACTTATGTAGAAATTTTGGCTTCTCAGCTTGATCCAAGTGTTGTATATAATATGAAAATGGCTCTTAGGGGCGGCGTTTTATATGAGGAGTTTTTAAAAGCTGCTCATAATGAGCTTAAGATGGAACATAATCAAAATGAAGAGATCTTTAAAAAGCTTTGCGTGGAGCTTGATATTGAAATAAGCGATAAGCCAACCGGCAGAGCGAGTGCAAATTTTATTACAAAGAGCGGAAAAAGAAGCGTTTTAGTAGAGCAAGAGTCTAAATTTTGCGATATGGTTATAGCCGCTGTACCGCTTGATGGTAAGATAACCGGTACGTTTGAAGCAGCCGTACTAAAGAGTGGAAAAACAGCGATCACAATACCAAGAAATTTAAAGAAATTTAGCACGGATAATATTTTAGTTAGCTGGAATGGCTCTATCCAAAATTCTCGTGCTCTCTCAAGCTCGATAGAGCTTTTAAAGAAGGCTAAGAGGGTTCATTGTATCACTTGCAGAACAAGTCTTAGCGATGAGTCTGTTGAAGAGAGTCTAAAAAAGCTTGAAAAGTATCTAAGCATCCATGAAATCAAAGCTACCTTTGAGATAGTAACCACTACGGCAGTGCCTGGAGAGGCTCTTTTAAAGAGTGCAAAGGATGGAAATTTCGATCTTATAGTAGCCGGAAGACATGGTGAAAACGGATTTTTGGAGATATTCTTAGGCGGTACATCCAGATACTTTCTTAAAAACACTACAATTCCTGTATTTATGTAAGAGTATAAAGGGGCTCCTTGCTCCTTTTGCCTTATATCTTTCTAAGTTATTTATGAAATTTTTGAGAGTTTTTAATGGTGCGATCAGCGAGATTTGAACTCGCACACCTACCGGCACTACCCCCTCAAGATAGCGTGTCTACCAATTCCACCATGATCGCAACAGAGATAAAATAAAGAAGAGTCAGCCCTTAATCGGGCTGAGTTATTATAACATTGGGTTTGCGTAAAGAAGGATCAAACAAATAACAAGAGCATAGATAACTTGTGCTTCGATCATCGCAAGAGCAACGAACATTGTTGTCATAAGTTTGCTTCCGATGCTAGGGTTTCTAGCTGTTCCTGTAATTGTTGCAGAAGCTGTATTTCCCATAGCTATAGCGCCACCAAAAGCTGCTATACCTAGAACTATAGCCGCAGCAAGAACTGTGTAAGATTTTAGCATTTCGCCACCATCTGCCGCAAATGCGAAAGAAGCAAATGCCGCCATTAGAAAAAGAAACTTTTTCATGAATTCTCCTTAGAAATTTAAAGCCATTTCGGATTTATCCCCTACTTTGAAACTTTTTGAACTCGTATTTTATATAAATTAAGCTTTGAATTACTTAAAAATTTAAAAAATAGGAAATATAATGAAAGTGTTACAAATTTACAAAATATTTTTATATTGTTTCGTTTTTTACTATTCTATTAATCAAATTTAAAAAATTGAAAGTTTTTTTATGATAATGTAAAATCCAAATTTTATGAATCTCAAGGTTAATCCGTGCAAGATAAATTCTCAAAAATAGGCTTTGTATTAGCGATGGCAGGATCTGCCGTAGGTCTTGGAAATGCTTGGAAATTTCCTACAATGGTTGGCAATAACGGCGGTTCAGCCTTTATAGTCCTTTATCTGGTTTTGACTTTTGGTATAGCCTTTGTTGCATTTTTGGCAGAGCTTAGCATAGGAAAGCTTGGCGAAACCGATCCTGTGCACTCTTTTGAAAAGCTTGCCCCTAAATATAAAAAACAGTGGTCTATGGCTGGATTTTTTATGATAGGCGGAGTGCTTATAGCGTCTTTTTATCTGCTTGTCATAGGGTGGATTTTAAAATATATATTTTTGAGCTTTTCAAGTCTTCCATCTACTACCGATGAGGCTGGTGCGGCATTTGGAAATCTTATAACCAATGATTTTGTAAGCTCGGCCCTGTGCTTTAGCGTAGTATTTTTTATCGTATTTTATGTGGTCTCAAAAGGTATAAAAAGCGGCATAGAGAAGCTAAACGTATGGATGATGCCATCGCTTTTTATTTTGCTTTTAATCATGCTTGCCTACTCTCTTACTATGGGCGATGGATTTTTTAAGGCTGCTGAGTTTTTATTTGTGCCGGATTTTAGTAAAATCACTCCAGATATTGTTCTTCAGGCATTAGGACTTGCATTTTTCTCCCTTTCTATGGGTGTTTGTACTGTGCCTACATATGCTGCTAGCTTGCCAGATGGAACAAATTTGGTCAAGTCAACACTATCTATCATTTTTATTAATATCTTAGTCGGTATCATGATGGGCCTTGTAGTATTTACTTTTGTTTTTGCATATAGCGGTGATACTACTCAAGGAGGACCAGGACTAATATTTGTCTCTCTTGCCACGCTTTTTGCTAAACTTGGAGTTGTAGGCAATATTCTTGCTGTCGCATTTTTTACATCGCTTCTTTTTGCAGGTATTACAAGTGCGGTTTCCATGATAGAGCCTTTTACATTTTATCTTATAAATAAGCTTAAAATTTCTCGTAAAAGAGCCTTGGTATATATAGCCATCTTTGTATATAGCTTAGGAATTATTTGCATACTTTCATTTTATGAGCCGACATCATTTAAGCTGCTTGGAAAACCATTTTTTGATATATTAGATTATTTAACTTCAAATATTATAATGCCAGTAGGTGCAATTACATTTAGTATATTTGTGGGTTTTGTGCTCAAAAAAGAGGGTATATACATATTATTTAGCGGTTTTATGAGTAAAACCATGTTTGAGATATGGTATTTCTTGCTACGATTTGTAATACCTGTTGCTGTTTTGGCCATTATGATATATCAAATTCTAAAATAAAATGAGTGATAAATTTTCTAAAATAGGTTTTATCCTATCTATAGTAGGTGCTGCTATAGGGCTTGGTAATGCTTGGAAATTTCCGTATATGGTAGGAAGCAACGGAGGCTCCGCCTTTGTGCTTTTGTATCTTGTTTTTGCCGTTATAGTGGGGCTTAGCATATTTTTTGCAGAGATGGCTATGGGTAAAATTTCAAATTCGGATCCAGCAAATGCATTTAAAAATTTAGCCTCGTCAAATTCCAAATTTTGGGGATTTGCCGGAATAATGATGATAACTGGTGTATTTATAGCTTCGTTTTATACACTCATTATAGGTTGGGTTATGAGATATGCCGTTTTGTCTTTAGGTTCTTTGCCTTCTCAGATAAGTGACTCAGCTCAAAATTTTACTAAATTTATATCAAGCGATATTGTAGGTCAAATTTTATATTTTACTATAGCGCTTTTTGCATATTTTATAATCCTTGCAAAGGGTGTAAAAAGAGGGATAGAGCGTATAAATTTATGGTTGTTACCTGCCTTTTCTATTCTTTTAATATTGATGCTAATTTACTCAATGCAGATGAGCGGATTTGGCGAAGCTGCTAAATTTTTATTAGTGCCTGATTTTTCAAAGATTACTGGTGAAGCCGTATTTATGGCGCTTGGACTTGCATTTTTTACAATGTGCGTGGGAATTGGCGCGATAATTACCTATTCAATCAGCCTTGATGATAAGACAAATTTGTTTACATCATCACTATATGTAGTTATTCTAAACATTGTATTTAGCGTTGTTATAGGACTTATCGTATTTACATTTGTATTTGAGTTTAACGAGCAGCCAAGTCAAGGTGTTGGACTTGCTTTTATCTCGCTTCCTACGCTTTTTGCTAAGCTTGGAGCCATCGGAAATTTACTAAGCTTTGCGTTTTTTACAGCCCTTGTTTTTGCGGGACTTACATCTGCTATCTCTATGGTGGAGCCTTTGATATTTTATATAACAAAAGAGTTTAAAATTTCTCGTTCTAAAGCCATTTTTATAGTGGGGGCGAGCGTATATATTTTAGGAGTTCTTTGCGCTTTATCAAATATAGAAAATTTTAAAGATCATCTAACTTTCTTTGGCAAAGGGTTTTTTGACATATTAGACTATATAAGCTCAAATATTATGCTGCCACTTGGAGGTATAGTTATAGCGATTTTTGTTGGATTTTTTATGAAAAAAGAGAGCTTGAGTGCGCTATTTGTACCATATATGGGAGTTGCTATTTTTGAAATTTGGTATTTTTTACTTAGATTTGTTGCGCCAAGTTGTGTTGTGGCGATTATGATTAAGCAGATTGTGGGGTAGGGTTGTGGAAGAAAAACTTTTAAAAGCGGAGATGTTTTTTAATAAATTAGCTAATATCATCGGGTATATTTGTATGTTTGTTATGCTATTAATGATAGTTGATGTGTTTTTCAATGTCGTTGCAAGATATTTTTTTAAATACGGAAACGTTGGACTTCAAGAGCTTGAGTGGCACTTTTTTGCGATTATTATTATGCTTGGCATGAGCTATGCTCTAAAAGAGGATGTACATGTAAGAGTTGATGTTTTTTATGAGGGATTTAGTCCTAAAACAAAGGCCTTAATCAATATGCTAGGTGTTATATTTTTTATACTTCCTATTGCGCTTTTGGTTTCTTGGCTCTCATTTGATTATGTTGTAGAGGCTTATGAGTCTGGCGAAGGAAGTAGCGATCCCGGTGGGCTTCCTTATAGATGGATTATTAAGGCGTTTATTCCTTTATCATTCTATCTTTTGATATTTTTTAGTATAGGATATTTTATAAAACATCTAAATTTATATATAGCAGCTAAGAAAAGAGGGTAAAATGACCGGTATAGTTATGTTTGTAGCTGCTCTTTTGATGCTTGGTATAGGCTTTTCTGTCGCTTTTACATTTGGAGCTGTTGCGGTTCTTTTTGGTCTTATTGGTGGCATGGTTGAGAGCTTTGGAGATGGTGGCGGCTTTATTGGCGGACTTGAAGTTTTTAAAGAGATGTTTGCTTTTATGCCATATAGAATTTTCTCAATCATGGAGAATAAAATTCTCATCGCCGTTCCACTATTTGTGTTTATGGGTATTGTTTTACAAAAGACAAAGCTTGCTGAGCGTTTGCTTGAATCAATGGCGTTTTTGTTTGGTGAAATTCGCGGTGGTGTGGCTATAAGCACTGTTTTAGTAGGAGCTTTGCTTGCCGCATCAACCGGTGTTGTAGGAGCAAGCGTGGTTGCTATGGGTGTAATGAGCCTTCCTGTAATGCTTAAATATAAATACAATAAATCTTTAGCCTGTGGAATCATATGCGCATCAGGAACTCTTGGGCAAATCATTCCTCCGTCTATAGTGCTTATAATTTTAGGCGATGTGTTTTCCGTGCCTGTGGGCGATCTTTTTAAAGGCGCAGTAGCCCCGGGACTAGCTCTTGTAGGTATTTATGTAGCTTATATTCTTATAGTCTCTTATTTGCATAGAGATTACGCTCCAGCAGTTGTCGCAGAGAGTGAAATTCCTAAAAGTAGGCAAATTTTAAACGCACTTAAAGCCATTTTGCCTCCACTTGTGCTTGTTTTGCTTGTTTTAGGCTCCATATTTAACGGCGTTGCGACACCTACTGAAAGCTCAGCGTTTGGTTGTGTAGGAGCTGTGGTATTGTCTATTTTTTACAAGACATTTTCATTTAAGATGTTAAAAGAAACTCTTGAAGAGACTGTGAAAACTACGGCTATAGTATTTACCATTCTTGTAGGTGCGACCGCTTTTTCAATGGTCTTTAGCTATACAGGAGGAGATGAGATAGTAGAAGAGGTGATGTCAAATTTACCTGGTGAAAAATGGGGCTTTATACTACTAACTATGATTGTAATTTTTGCTCTTGGATTTTTTATAGATTTCGTTGAGATATCATATATAGTTTTGCCTATTTTAGTGCCGATAGTTGCAAATTTGGGTATCAATCCTCTATATTTTGCCATTATTGTGGCTATGAATTTACAGACTTCGTTTTTGACTCCGCCATTTGGATTTAGCCTATTTTATCTAAAGGGAGTGGCGCCATCGTCTATAAAAACTACAGATATTTATAGGGGGGTTATACCGTTTATAATTTTGCAGATTTTGGTTTTGGCGGCATTTGTAGTCATACTTTTATAAATTATACAAAATATTATTGATAAAGAGTTTTTAAATTCAAATATTAATCCTGAAAGAGTATAATTAACTCAAATTCTAAAACAGGGGGTTGGTATGAAAGAAATTGCTCTTACCTCAGCGCTTATGATTTGCGCAATGGCTGATGAAAGCTTGCTTGAAGTATATAAAAATCAAAGCTTCTTACATCAAAATTTTACAAATCAAAAAAGCTCTTTTAGTGTAAATTTACCGGAAAATATCAACGCAAACGATGTTGATATCTCTGCTTCGTGCGAGCTAAGAAGCATTATCTTAAAAGAGCCCAAACTCATTAAAAATAAGATTTACGAGCAGTATGAGGCAGATGTTAAAAAGCTTTCTTTGCTTAATAATAAGCTTGTTGCGCTTGATGAGAAATTTAAATTTATCACTATTACAAATCCTATCAAGGTGTCAAATGTCGAGAATGTAAAATCAGATAGCGATAAATTTTATGATGCGGTTTTGCAAAATTTAAACGAACAAACATCTCTAAAAGAGGAGATTAAAGAGCTAAATAAGAAGATAAATGCTTATAATCTAAAAAAAATTAAAAAGGCCGATCTTGACTTTGAGTGTGACCCTAAGTTTGTTAAAATTTCATATCCTGTAAAGCTTAGCATTAATACACAAAACAAAGTTTTAGCGGATACTACAAAATCAAAAATTTATATAGAGCAAAATTTGGTGGTCAAAAATCCTTTAAGTATCGATATAAACAATCTAACCATCGTTCTTTATCCATTTTATTACTCTTCAAACTTGACTCCGCCTAGATTTAATCCTTGGTATGAGGGCAAGCCTGAACCCGAAAGAAGCTCTGCTAGGATGATGCAAGAATCCGTTGCCATGATGCCTTTGGATTCAAGTAGTAAGCGCGCATACAGTAGTGATATAGAGAGTCAAAATATACAAAACACTCTTGCCAATGTTTGGAAAATTTCAAGAGTAAATTTAAAGGCTGACGAGGAGAGTGTATTTAACTACGATAAGCAAAATCTAGACGCTAAATTTGAGATTATTATAGATGGATATAGCGGCTCAAATGCCTATATAAAAGCAAATTTTATTCCGTTGAAAAATATAGAATATGCTCTTACTGCATTTAAGATAGACGGCGTAAGTGTTGGCAAGGCTTCAAATTTTAAGGCTGAACCAAATAGCGAGAGTCATCTCTACTTTGGCAAGAATGATCTAATAAATGTGAAAAAAGAGAAAAATAAAGATTTTACTAAAGAGTCGTTTTTTGGAGCGAAGAGTAAAATTTTAGAGGTCTATAATTACGAGATTAAAAATAACTCAAATTCTGCATGGAACGTAACTTTGATAGATAGACTTCCTGTGTCTACACATGAAAGTGTAAGCGTATCAACCAAAAACAATCCAAAAGAGAGTGAGATATCAAAAAAAGGTGAGATAAGCTGGAAATTTTACCTAAATCCAAGTGAGAGTAAGAATATAGAATTTTCATATGAACTAACTAAGCCTAGCAAGTAATCAGTCGAAAATTGATAAAGAGGATAGGATTATAATTTTTAATTAAAGCAAATAAAGATAGAATTATCAGCGATATATTTTTATATTACCAGTCTATTTTAAGACCAAATTTATAAAGTGAAAAAGGTAGCCTATGCCAAAGAAGTTTATAGATATTATGGATACCACCTTTAGGGACGGATTTCAGTCCGTATTTGGTGCAAGAGTTCTTATGGATGACTTTTTGCCTGCGGTTAGCGCAGCGAAAGAAGCCGGTATCACACACTTTGAATTTGGCGGTGGAGCGCGCTTTCAGAGCCTTTATTTTTATCTGAACGAAGACGCTTTTACTATGATGGATAAATTTAGAGAAGTCGTAGGACCCGAGGCAAACCTGCAAACTCTAAGCAGAGGCGTTAATACCGTAACTCTTGATACTGGAAGCCGTGAGCTTGTCGATCTTCACGCTAAACTTTTTAAAAAGCACGGCACGACTACGATTAGAAATTTTGACGCACTGAATGATGTAGAAAATTTAAAATACTCAGGCGAGAGGATAGTTCATCACGGGCTTAAGCATGAAGTTGTAGTAACTATGATGGATCTGCCTCCAAGATGCGTGGGCGCTCATGATGTGGCGTTTTACGAGCGAATTTTAAGGGAAATTTTAGATGCAGGCATCCCTTATCATAGCGTTTGCTTTAAAGATGCAAGCGGTACAAGCAGCCCGCAAAAAGTCTATGAAACTATCAAAATGGCTCGCAAGCTACTTCCTGAAAAAACTCACATAAGACTTCACACTCACGAAACCGCAGGCGTTAGCGTGGCGTGCTATCTAGCCGCACTTGAAGCGGGAGCCGACGGCATTGACCTAGCGGCAAGTCCTGTAAGTGGCGGTACAAGTCAGCCTGATATACTTACTATGCTGCACGCTTTAAAAGGCAAGGAATTTGATCTTGGCGGACTTGATGTGGAAAGAGTGCTAAAATACGAAAGAGTGCTAAAAGAGTGCCTAAAAGACTACTTCATCCCACCTGAAGCGACGGAAGTAAGCCCACTGATACCGTTTTCTCCTATGCCGGGCGGCGCACTAACTGCAAATACTCAAATGATGAGAGATAATAATATCTTAGATAAATTTCCTGATGTGATAGACGCTATGCGCGAAGTCGTAGAAAAGGGCGGTTACGGCACATCAGTAACTCCTGTAAGTCAGTTTTATTTCCAACAAGCTTTTAATAACGTACTCTTTGGCAAATGGAAGAAAATCGCCGACGGATACGGCAAAATGGTGCTTGGATACTTCGGCAAAACTCCATCAAAGCCTGATAAAGAGGTTGTAAAACTTGCAAGCGAGCAGCTAGGGCTTAAGCCTACTAAAGAAAATGCCATAGATATAGCTGATCGCGACGAGACAAAGTCGGTAAAATTCACAAAAGAGCTTCTGGAAAAAGAGGGCATTAAAACAAGTGAAGAAAACATATTTATCGTAGCAGCCTGTAAGGAAAAGGGAATTGCATTCTTAAAAGGCGATGGCAAAGTAAATGTGCGCAAAATTTCGCAAACTGCCGGCGAGCAAATTTGTACTGCTAAAGAGAGCAGAGAGCCAATAAATGAAAAATATAACGTCGTAGTAAATGGCAAAAAATTTGAAGTTGAAATTTACGATAGCACAAGCGGAGCGGTTGAGGTTAAGAGTGTAAAATCTGCAAGTGATGCTATGCTTTTGCCGCCTGAAATTTCACCTACGGGAAGAAAGTCTACAAACGAAAACGGCAGCGGCGAAGCGGTGTTAAGCACGCTACCTGGAAATGTCTTTAAAATTTTAGTTAAAGTCGGTGAAAAGGTGACAAAGGGTCAAAAGATGTTTATCCTAGAGGCCATGAAAATGGAGATAGAGGTAGTAGCTCCAAAGGACGGCGTAGTAAATTCAATCGAAGTGGAGGTTGGGCAAACGATAAAGAACGGACAAATTTTGGCGAGGATTTAGGTGGTTTTGGCTGATATTTTGCTAGAAATTTGAGCTAAAATCAACGATAAAATTTAAAAAGGAAAAACAATGGTAAATGAGATTGAAAAACTAGGCTTGAGAGACGTTAAAAACGTCTATTATAACCTAAGCTACGACGAGCTTTTCGAGCACGAGAAGAAAAATAACGAAGGCAAGGTAAGTAGCAACGGAACATTTATGGTTGATACGGGAATTTTTACCGGAAGAAGCCCTAAAGATAAGTATTTCGTAAAGCAAGATCCAAGCGGCAAATACATCGCTTGGGGCAAGGTAAATAAGCCGATATCAAAAGAGCTTTTTGACAAGCTTTTAAAAAAGGCTAAAGAGCAGCTAAGCGGTAAAGAAATTTACGTGCAAGACGCGTTTTGTGGTTCAAGCGATAAGAGTAAAAAATCGGTTAGATTTGTAACCGAAGTTGCTTGGCAAGCGCATTTCGTAAAAAATATGTTCATAAGACCAAATGAGGTCGAACTGGCTAAATTTAAGCCTGATTTTGTAGTTTATAACGCTTGCAAATGCTCAAACGAAAACTACAAAGAAGACGGACTAAATTCAGAAGTTTTCGTTATCTTTAACGTGGAAGAAAACGTCGCGGTAATCGGTGGAACGTGGTATGGCGGAGAGATGAAAAAAGGAATTTTTTCGATGATGAACTACTGGCTTCCGCTTGAAGGCAAGCTAAGTATGCACTGCTCGGCAAATGTAGGCAAAGAAGGCGACACGGCGCTTTTCTTTGGTCTTAGCGGAACGGGCAAAACCACTCTTTCAACAGATCCACACCGCAAACTAATAGGCGATGACGAGCATGGTTGGGATGATGACGGCGTGTTTAACTTCGAAGGTGGTTGCTACGCAAAATGTATAAATCTTGATCCAGAGAGCGAGCCTGAAATTTACGGAGCTATCAAACGCAACGCTCTTCTTGAAAACGTGGTAGCAGACGCAAACGGAGTGGTTGATTATAAAGATGGAAGCAAGACCGAAAATACTCGCGTAAGTTATCCTATCGAGCATATTGAAAATCACGAGCCAAGCCTGAGTGCCGGCCATCCTGAAAATATAATCTTCCTAACGGCGGATGCCTTTGGAGTGCTTCCTCCTGTTTCAAAGCTTACAAAAGAGCAGGCGATGTATTATTTCCTAAGTGGATATACGGCTAAGGTTGCAGGAACTGAGCGCGGTATCACCGAGCCTGTGGCGACATTTTCAGCTTGCTTTGGCGAGCCATTTATGCCGCTTCATCCAACCATGTATGCTAAGCTTTTGGGCGAAAAGATCGATAAGCACAACGTAAACGTATATCTTGTAAATACTGGCTGGAGTGGCGGTGCTTACGGAGTTGGCAAAAGAATGAGCATAAAAGCAACTCGCGCTTGCATAAACGCCATACTTGACGGAAGCATCAGGGAGTGTGAGTTTGAGAATTTTGAGAAATTTAACCTTGCTATCCCAAAAGAGCTAGCAGGCGTGGAAACAAGACTTCTAAATCCGATAAATACGTGGGAAAATAAAGACGAATACATCGCGATGAGAGATAAGCTTGCCGCTATGTTTGAAGCAAATTTCAAGCGATATGAAGATGTGAAAGAGGGCGTTGAATACGCAAAAGCCGGCCCTAAAGCTTAAATTTGGGCTGATTGGAGTCTGGCTTGTTTTGCTTGCGGGTTGTGACAGTAGTTACGACCCCACAAGGCTTAAAGAGGCAAGCCAGCCTGAATTTTCTTACATAAGCGACAGCGACGCGCTTAGCTACTTAAACGACTACCGAAGAGGCTCAGGACTATTTGCACTTAAATTTAACGAAAACCTAAGCCTAGCTTCAAAAAATCACGCCGAATACAGCCTAGCTCACAATCATATGGGGCATGATGAAAGCTCAGGTCTTGCTAAATTTACGGGCGCTACTCCAGCCGAGAGAGCTAAAGCGGCAGGGTATAACTCCTCCCATGTACTTGAAAATATAGCTTATAAGGCCGATTTTGCTACATCTATAGACGGGCTTTTTTCGGCGATTTATCATAGGTTTGCATTTTTAAATTTAAGCGTAAATGAAGTAGGTTTTGATGCGGCAAGAGGCGATAAATTTAGTGCTTATGTTTTTTTGATGGGTAATTCTGAAGTCGATAAATTTTGTAAAAGAAGCGTGAGCGATAACGGCTCAGGTAAATTTTACACAAATGCCTGCACAAATAAGGATATAAAAGTTAAAGACAGTAGGCTTGAAGGGTTTTTAAAATCAACAAAACAGCATGTAAAATTTCCCGATAAAGTGCCTGTGATGCCTTATTTTAGTGGAGAAATTCCTGATCCTTTTCCTGAGTGCAAGATCACCGCAAACCCTGTTAGTATAGAGTTTAATGAGAGTTTAAAAGATATAAAATTTGTAAATTTTGAGATTTATAAAGGTGAAGAAAAGCTTAGAAATTTAAAAATTTTAGATCAAAAAAGCGATATAAACCGCAAATTTTCATCTCATCAGTTTGCGGCGTTTTCAAGAGAGGTATTTAGCTTTAACACCGATTACACCGCAGTTTTTAGCTATACACAGGAAAATGAACCTAAACAGATAAAGTGGAATTTTAAGACTAAAACGCTTAAATTTCCTTATTTTGACGCAAAAGATGGCGATGTTTTGAGTGTAAAACCAGACAATATATATGAAATTTTCTTTCGTCCAAAGGATTGTAACGACTTGCTTACAAGTTACTCTTACAACTCTTATGCTTTGTTAAAATCAGAAGTAAAACAAAGCGGTACAAACACCCTAAGTGTGAAGTTAAGCGGTATGGAGGGTGATATACTAACCATAAAAACAAGTGGTGGCGATGAGATTAAGGTAAGGCTTAGTGAAAGTTCGCCAAAAGCTCAGAAAGAGCGTAAAGAATATATCATAAAATCCGCTCTCATGGTGCTTGGCGTGATAATCGTGTTTATTATAATAGGTAGAACATTAAGGAGGTAGGCAGTGAAAAAGATGTGGTCGGGAAGGTTTAGCGAGGCTAGCTCAAGGCTTCTTGAGGAGTTTAACGCCTCTATCGGCTTTGATAAGAATTTGTATCGCGAAGATATCGCAGGCAGCAAGACTCACGCTAAGATGCTTGGAGCTTGCGGGATTTTAAAGCCTGATGAAGCAGAGGCCATCATAAAGGGGCTTGACGCGGTTTTAGCCGAGATAGGAGAGGGCAAATTTGAGTTTAAAATCGAAGATGAAGATATTCATATGAGCGTGGAAAAGCGCCTAAGCGATATCATCGGAAGCGAGCTTGGCGGTAGGCTTCATACGGCACGCAGTAGAAACGATCAGGTCGCGCTTGATTTTCGCCTTTATGTGCAGCGCAGTTCGCTTGAGATCATGAATGAAATTTACTCTCTCATCTCTACTCTAAACTCTCTTGCGAGCAGTCATCTTGATACACTAATGCCTGGCTTTACGCACCTTCAGCACGCTCAGCCGATCAGTCTTGCTTATCATCTGCTTGCGTATGCTTTTATGTTTAAGCGTGATCATGAGCGATTTTCAAGCTCATATGGGCGAAACAACTTCTGTCCGCTTGGATCAGCCGCACTTGCGGGCACGCCTCATCCTATAGATAGAGAGCTTGTGGCACGTGAGCTTAAATTTAGCGGTATTACGCAAAATGCGATGGATAGCGTTAGCGACCGAGACTTCGCGCTTGAAATTTTATTTAACATAAGCGTGCTGATGACGCATGCTTCAAGGCTTTGTGAGGAGCTGATACTTTGGAGTTCTCAAGAATTTGGCTTTGTTACGATTAGCGATACGTATTCGACCGGAAGCTCGATCATGCCTCAGAAGAAAAATCCCGATGTAGCCGAACTTATCCGCGGAAAGACAGGGCGCGTAAATGGAAATTTGATAGCGCTTCTAACTACCATGAAAGGGCTGCCGTTAGCTTATAACAAAGACATGCAAGAGGATAAGGAAGGTGTCTTTGATAGTGTTCACACCGCGTTTACTTCGGTGCATATCTTAAATGAGATGATGAAAGAGGCTAAATTTAATGAAAAAAATATGCTTGAGGCGACTAAAAAAGGGCATTTAAGCGCAACCGATCTGGCTGATTTTTTAGTGCGCGAAAAAAATGTACCGTTTAGAACCGCTCACTTTATCACAGGCAAGGCCGTAGCAAAGGCTGAAAATTTAGGCATTGATCTAAGCGAGCTTAATGCTAAGCAGCTAAAAGAAGTGGATGAAAATTTGGACGAAAATGCGGTTAAATTTTTAGATCTGCATGCTTCCAAAGAGGCTAGAACTTCGCTTGGCGGAACGTCAAATTTAAGCGTACAAAAGCAGATAAATTCGCTTAATGAGTGGCTTAAAGATTTAAGATAGAGTTAAAACAGATAGGGCGAGC
Organism: Campylobacter sp. RM16189; assembly: GCF_012978815.1. Taxonomy (NCBI): domain Bacteria; kingdom Pseudomonadati; phylum Campylobacterota; class Epsilonproteobacteria; order Campylobacterales; family Campylobacteraceae; genus Campylobacter; species Campylobacter sp. RM16189. Next base: position 122,654 of record NZ_LIWR01000003.1, read on the forward strand.
ATGATAGCACGGCTCGCCTTTAAAATATAATTAAAAAGTTGATTGCGGATCGGTAGCTGCATCAACCCAGCCGAGTTTTGCGCCTCCAAGCATATGAAAATGCAGGTGCATAACCTCTTGACCGCCGTTTTCGCCGTTGTTTGTAACTAGGCGATATCCGCTCTTATCAAGCCCCATAAGAGTTGCAACTTCTTGGATAAATTTAGTCATCTCGCCCATGAGCGTAGTGTCCATCTCTTGAAAATTTTTAAAGTGTTTTTTTGGAATTATTAAAATATGAATCGGCGCCTTTGGATTTATGTCGTTAAATGCCAGAAATTTCTCGCTTTCAAGAACCTTGTTGCAAGGGATTTCGCCTGCTACTATCTTTTCAAAAATTGTCATGATTATCTCCTGTTTAAAATTTTCAAATTATAACAAAATATAGTATAAAATTGAGCCTTGTTCCTGTAAGCAAAAATTAATATATATATACTTCTAAATAGATAAAAAATATTTTTAAAATAAAGGATTAATAATGGTTTGCATCCTTTCTATTGAGACTCAGTATTATCAAGCTATTGAAAGGCTTCTAGGGGGTAAGCAGGAAAGCTATACAGATGTAATCGTATTGCTTACTAAGCATCTTGTGGAATCTAAAATGCGCAAAATGCAAGATATATTAGGAACCGAAGATATATGGTCTGTATTGTCATCAGAAGGATTTTCTGTGCCTAACGATGAGATTGATAGCGCTAGACAGCTTGTAGATTTAGTTAGTAATTTTGAGGTGCCAGATAATCCGGCTTATACCTCTAGGGATGTAGATTTAGAGTTTCTTAAAAGCTCGCTAGATAAGCTTTTGATGATTTCTTCTTTTATTGAGCAACTTCAATAAAATATATTTTTTAGTTGCTATTAATGAATTATTGCTAGGAGTTGTTAAGATGATAGAAAATCAAGAATTAATTATTGTTATGCTTATTGTTGCTATTTTTGTTGGCTGGATTAATAATAAAACCAATGATAAGAAAGTGCATACAGAATATAATAATGTGCTTGCAAAAGCAATAAAAAAAGCTCATAGTAAAATTAACAATATAGATGAAGCTAGAAAATTTGTATATGAACAGCTTAATTTTATGTATTTTTTTTATGATAGTGATATTTTATGTAAAAGTTTTATAGATATGTCGGGCATTCCAAAATATGAGTTTTATAATGCAGATTTATTTAGTTGCGATACTGAAGCTAGCGATGTAATTTATGATCTTTTTGAGGAAGGATTAGCTCCGTCAATAGACGGCAAGATTGCTATGCAGATTATTACGCTTAGTGTTATGTTGAAATACAACATAGGAAATTCAGAAAAAATAAAAGAGTGTATTCTCTCAAATTATGGGAGGATATAATGTTTGGTGATAAATATACATTTTCTGAACTTAGAGAGGAAATATCTCAGCAGTCAAGAGAAAGAACATATTAAAGTTTTAATATCAAATATTGTTTATAAAATTACAAACCAGAACAAAGCAAAAATATTTATATATGAGCAACTAAATTTTATATATCAGTTCTATGAATTTGATAGTATGTGCAAAGAGTTTATTGATAGAATAGGTATTTCAGTCGATGAATTTTGTCATATCGATTCAAAAGAATACGAATCAGAAACTAATAGTATATTAAGCTGTAAAGGAAATTTTTATAACTTTCTGGATGTCATGTTTATTGTTATAATATCTATTATGAAAAAATATAATATCGGAAATCCTGAACGTGCGAATATATTTTATAGAAAAAGCACAACGAGATTTTTGGAGCCTATAACTATACAAATAAATAAGCATCCTGCTGAAACTTATTTTTATGGAGAAGATTTTATAGATATAAATTGGTGTCCGTTACCAGGATATTCTAAAATCAATACTGCAATGAAGCAAAGTTTTTTGAATGAAAATGATTTTTATATATCCAAATACGGATTAACTAATATTTCGGCAATGAATAATCTTGATAATATGGTTAATCTTGTTACCGGTCGTGTGAGTGAGGCGGGTTGTTGTAGAAATGAAACAATGACAGCTAAAGAATTGGTGGTTTTAAGCAAAATATCTGAATATTTTTTGAATCTTGGTTTTGAGGATAAAATGAAAATTTTAACAGAGTGCATTGGATTTACTAAAATGCCTTTTGCTATCAAAAATAATAAAAGCGGTGTAAATATTCATTTTTTTATCTATCACTTTATGACAGAACCATCGTTATTTGAATTTTTTATAACAGATGATGAACATGGAAGTGTTGCTAAAATATGTAAATTTCATCATGGCAAGCGATATGATATGCTAATTCCTGTCAATAAAACATTAGATAATGTTTTATTTGCAAGCATGAATTATATACTTCAACATGTTTACACTGATATTCAAAATTTAAATTTTAATACAGATAATAATTTAATAATAAAAGAGATGCAAAGATTAAAAGGATTTAAATTTCGTTCTATAGACGAGATTCCTGTTTTTAATAAAAGAATTTAATCTATAAATTTTTATAATTAATTTTAATAATCGGATTGGTATTAAATACTTTATAGATTTGTCGCATTGTCTCTTTTATCAACACTTCAAAAACTTTTAGCTAAAATAGTTCAAAATTTTAATACAAGGTAAGAAATTGCAAGAGTATAAAGAAAATATAAGTAAATGCAAGAATTTAGCCGATCTCGACAAAATTCGCGTAGATTTGCTTGGTAAAAAAGGCATCATAACCTCTGAATTTGCCAAACTTAAAAATATGGGCGAAGATGAGAAGAAGGCTTTCGCTGCAAATTTAAATAAGATGCGTGATGAATTTGAGACGCTTTTAGCCGCTAAAAAAACTGAGCTTGAAAGCGGTGAGATAAAAGCTAAGATGAAAGCAAGCGCCATAGACGTAACACTCTTTAACGAGCCAAGCAGCACCGGCGCTCTTCATCCGGTTATGGCTACGATGGACCGCATTATAGAGTATTTTATGATGCAAAATTTCTCGCTTGAAACAGGACCTCTAATCGAGGATGATTTTCATAACTTTGAGGCGCTAAATTTGCCTAAATATCACCCTGCGCGCGACATGCAAGATACGTTTTATTTTAAAGATTTTAAACTGCTTCGCACGCACACAAGTCCGGTGCAGGTTCGAACCATGATGAGCACAAAGCCTCCTATTCGCATGATAGCGCCCGGTGCTGTGTTTCGCCGCGATATGGACTTAACGCATACTCCGATGTTTCATCAGGTTGAAGGACTTGTCGTCGAGGATGAAGGCGTAGTTAGCTTTGCAAATTTAAAAAGCATGCTTGAAAATTTCTTAAGGTATATGTTTGGTGATGTTCAGGTACGCTTTCGCCCAAGCTTTTTCCCGTTTACGGAGCCATCGGCTGAAGTTGATATAAGCTGTATCTTCTGCAAAGGCGAAGGGTGTAGAGTGTGCAAGCAGACGGGCTGGCTTGAAGTGCTTGGATGCGGCGTGGTTGATTCAAATGTATTTAAGGCGGTTGGCTACAAAAATGTAAGCGGATATGCCTTTGGTCTTGGTGTGGAGCGCTTTGCGATGCTGCTTCATCAAATTCCTGATTTGCGCTCGCTTTTTGAGGGAGATTTAAGATTATTGGAGCAGTTTAAATGATGATTTCAAGAAATTGGCTAAATGAGTGGGTGGATATAGCAAATGTGGATAGCGAGAGGATTTTAAAGACTTTAAATTCCATCGGTCTTGAAGTTGATAGCTTTAATTCGGTAAGAATCCCTAAAAATATTGTTGTTGGATATGTAAAGAGTAGAGATAAGCATCCTGATGCGGATAAATTAAGCGTATGCCAGGTAGATGTCGGAAGCGAAACATTACAGATAGTTTGTGGAGCTAAAAACGTAGAAGCCGGACAGTTTGTTCCGGTAGCTCTAATTGGTGCCGTTATGCCAAGTGGACTTGAAATAAAAAAGACCAAACTTCGAGGAGTTGAGTCAAGTGGTATGATCTGCTCTTCTACAGAGCTAGGCTTAGTTAAAGTAAATGATGGAATTTTGCCTCTTGATGAGAGTATCGGAGAGCTAAAGCTTGGACGAGAACTTTGTGAATACTCTTTACTAAATGATGATATTATAGAGATTGATCTTACACCAAATAGAGGCGACTGCCTAAGCGTATATGGTATCGCAAGAGATCTTTCTGCCGCTCTTGATTTGCCATTAAGAGATGTAAGCAAGTATGAAGAGGCTGAAAATTTACTAGGAATTGGTAGAATTTTGACTCTTCGTACAGAAGAGAATATACAAAGTAATCTTCAATATAGGGCTTTTGAACTAAAAGAGAAATTTAGCGAAAATTTGCTTATGAAGATGCGTTTGGCAATCATTGAGTGTAGCAAGCAAAACTGCGTAGAAAGATTACTAGAATACGTTACTTACTCTACAGGAGTCATATTTAACGCATATGATTATGACAAGCTTAAAAAAGATGATGGCAGAGTTGTTTTTGATATAGATAAGGACGCACACTCTGCAAGCAAGATTATGGTAGGCGGCGAAAATTTAGGAGTGGCTGGAATTTATCAAAGCGATGCGGCTAAAATAGATGATAATAGTAAAATTATCGTTATAGAGGCAAGCTACACAAATCCTGAAATAATCGCTACTACGATATACGAAGATAAAAAAATGCCGCGCTTCGATTATGTTTATAGAAGCTTAAGAGGGAGCGAGCCTAACATAAATTTTGGAGCAGATTATCTCTTTAAAATGCTTGCAGGATCAAAGAGCGCTTTGATATATGCAGGCTCTCAACAGAGTATTTTGCAAAAAGAGCCACGAGTGGTTAGCTTTACTATGAGCGAAATGAATAGGATGATAGGGCAAGAAGTTTTGAAAAATGATGTCGTAAAAATCCTTAAAAAGCTTGGATTTGAAGTAAATTTCAATGTGGAAAAAGATAGTGCGAATGTCAAAGTTCCTCATTTTCGCCACGATATCATAAACGCTCAAGATGTATGCGAAGAGATCGTTAGAATCATAGGGATTGATAATATTGCTTCAAAACCGTTGAAATTTAGCGAACAAAATCGTATAAATGATACCTTTGTAGATTATAAAAATGCGTTAAATTTAAGACGCAAAGCGGCCAGTAGCGGCTTTTTTGAGTCTGTTCATTATGTATTTGATGATTTGAATGAGCTAAACGAGCTTGGCTTTAAACCTTGCAAAGTAGAGATCGCAAATCCTATAAGCAATGAGCTTAACACTCTTCGTCCGACTCTTGTAAATCATCTTTTGAAATCTGCAGAAAGAAATATTAAAAATTCAAAAAAATCGGTCAAAATTTTTGAATTCGGAAGTGTTTTTGATGAGAATGGAAGCCAAAGCGAGAGATTTGGGTTTGTAGCTAGTGGACTTGTGAGGGAGCCAAGTTTACTAAATTCAGCCAAGCCTTCTGAAATAGGCTTTTTAAGCTTTGCTTCTGCAGTTAGGAATGCGATCGGAGAATTTGAATTAAAGCCTAGTAAAGATATAAATTATCTAAGCGAATTTGAGCAGGCTGAAATTTATCGAAATGGTGTTAAAGTAGGCTATATAGGTAGAGTTAATGTGGTGGTTGAGAATAGATTTGATCTACCTAAAACCTATCTTTGCGAAGTTGATTTTGGTAAGCTTAAATTTAGTAGCGTTGCCGTAAAGACCTACTCTAAATTCCCGGCAATAAGCAGAGATTTGAGCCTGATTGTACCTGATGATATGAAATTTGAAGTCATAAAAGAGTGTATTAATGCTCTTAAAATAAGATGTTTGAAGGAATTTTTACCTGTTGATATATATAGAGATAAAAATTTAGGTTCAAATTCTAGTTTGACTGTGAAATTTGTTTTCCAAGATATAGAAAAAACGCTTGAAGATGAAGAGATAGCACTGATAATGGATAAAATTTTAGACAGTTTGAAGAAAAATTTAAATATCGGAGTAAGATGAAAATTTTTGCTTTAAAAGATAGGATTGAAGCTAAATTAGAGGTTATAGCGGCGGATAAATCGATATCTCATAGATGTGCTATATTTTCGCTACTAAGTGACAAGCCATCCATAATAAGAAACTATCTAAAGGCTGAAGATGCATTAAATACTTTAAATATAATTAAGCTTTTAGGTGCCAAAGTATCAGAAGAAAATGGAGTTATGACCATAATTCCACCTCAAAAACTGCAGGAGCCACACTCCGTGCTTGAGTGTGGAAATTCTGGAACCGCAATGAGGCTTCTTATGGGGTTTTTGGCCGCGACTGACGGATTTTTTGTGCTAAGTGGAGATCAATATCTAAATCGCCGTCCGATGGCAAGAGTAGGAAAGCCGTTAATAAGTGTCGGAGCTAAAATAGATGGTGTGAATAATGGAGATATGGCTCCTCTTTGTATCCGAGGAGGCAAACTTGAGTATTTTAAATTTGAGAGTAAAATCGCTTCCGCTCAAGTTAAATCCGCACTTATTTTAGCAGGACTTAAATCAAATGGATGCGTTATAAGCGAGCCTGAACTAAGCCGTGATCATACAGAAAGAATGCTAAAGGGTATGGGAGCAGAGCTTGTAAGAAATAATCTTGAAGTTAAAGTATCTCCTATGCAATCGCCTCTTAAACCGCTTGAAATTTTTGTGCCAAACGATCCTAGCTCAGCTTTCTTTTTCGCTGTTGCCGCAGCAATAATTCCAAATTCGCATTTAATTTTAAAAAATATTCTTTTAAATAAAACTCGTATAGAAGCCTATAAAATTTTAGAAAAAATGGGCGCTGATATTAAATTTAAAGAGACTTCAAGCGAATATGAAAGTATCGGAGATATAGAGATTAAATATTCTCAACTTAGAGCCGTGGAGGTAGATGAAAATATCTCTTGGCTTATTGATGAGATTCCTGCTTTAGCAATAGCTTTTGCAAATGCCAAAGGAAAGAGCGTAATAAGAAATGCAAAAGAGCTTCGTGTAAAAGAGAGCGATAGGATATCTGTTGTCGTAGAGGGTCTTAGAAAATGCGGTCTTGAAGTAAGTGAATTTGACGATGGGTTTAGCGTGACAGGAGGAGAGCTAAATAGCGCTATAATAGATAGTCACGGTGACCATAGGATAGCTATGAGCTTTGCGATTTTAGGATTAAAATGCGGCATGGTAATAGAAAAGAGCGAATTTATCTCTACTTCTTTCCCGAATTTTAGCAATATTTTAAGAGAGCTTGGAGCTAGCGTTGAAGATTGAGCTTGCAAGTAGTTATGGATTTTGTTTTGGAGTAAAGCGTGCGATAAAAATCGCTGAAAATGCAAAAGATGCTGCTACTATCGGACCTCTTATTCATAATAATGAAGAGATTAATAGATTAAAGATAAACTTTAATGTAAAAACCCTAGAAGGAATAAGCGAGATAACCGAGGAAAAAAAGGCAATTATACGTACTCACGGTATTACCAAAAACGATCTGTCTAAACTAAAAAATAGTGATATTAAAATTATTGACGCGACATGTCCGTTTGTGACCAAGCCACAGCAAATTTGCGAAAAAATGAGCAAAGAGGGGTATGATATAGTTATCTTTGGCGATGAAAATCACCCTGAGGTAAAAGGGGTAAAGTCTTATGCAGAGGGCAAGGTTTATGTGGTACTAGACGAGAGTGAGCTAGATAATATAAAGCTTTCTCAAAAGGTTGCCGTAGTTAGCCAGACTACGCGTAAGGTAGAGAAATTTATGCAGATAGTAAACTACTTAATGCTTAAAACAAAAGAGGTTAGAGTCTTTAACACTATTTGCAATGCGACCTTGGAAAACCAAGAGGCTGTTAAAGAGCTTGCCGAAAGAGCCGATGTGATGATAATAATAGGCGGAAAAAATTCATCCAATACAAAGCAGCTATATCTGATATCTAAAAATTTTTGCAACGATAGCTATCTGATAGAAAATGAGAGTGAGCTCAATGAGGAGTGGTTTAGGAATAAAAATCACTGCGGAGTAAGTGCTGGAGCTAGCACGCCTGATTGGATCATACAAAACGTTATAAAAAAGATAGAAGAATTTAAAAACTAGCAGATATATTATGCTTAATTGAATAATTTTAAATTTATAAAAATTGAGTTTAAAATTACTCAAGGATATCTATTTTAGTCCCCAATTCTCGTAAGTTAATCTACAAATAAGTTATTTTTAAGTATAATCTGGCTAATTGTAACTAAAAATAGTGCAAGCAAAATATACTCAAAAGGATCACGATGGCTGCGGTGAACAAAAATGTTCAAATCAATAAAGCAAAGGATGAACTTATAGAAGAAGAAGACTTTGCAGCGATGTTGGAGGAGTCTTTTAAAAAGACTGAAGAAGATAGCGACGGTACCATTGTCGATATCAAAGGTGATGAGGTTTTCGTCAATGTAGGTAAAAAATCGGAAGGAATTTTAAATATATCCGAGATTAGTGATGAAAACGGAAATTTAAAATTTAATATCAATGATACTATCAAGGTTGTTATAACCGGATCTCGTGGCGGAAGACCGATAGTTTCTCATAAAAAAGCCTTAAGAAAAGAGAAGGTTAAGGCCTATATCGAATCTTACAATGAAGATAATCAAGATGTGTTTGATGTTAAAATAATAGGTAAAAATAAAGGTGGTTTCGTAGCTCAAAATAATGACGGAATCGAGTTTTTCTTACCAAAATCTCAAAGTGGATTTAAAGATGCGAATTCCGTAATGGGAAAAACTTATAAAGTTAAAGTTATCAAGGTTGATAAAGAGGAACAAAGTATAGTTGTTTCCAGAAAAAGACTGCTAGATGAAGATCGCAAGAAGAAAAAAGAGGCTATTTCGTCAATAATCGCGAATGAAAACGCTATCGAAGGCACCGTAAAGAAGATCACAACTTATGGAATGTTTGTAGATGTTGGCGGAGTAGACGGGCTTGTTCACTATAGTGAAATTAGTTACAAAGGCCCTGTAAATCCTGGATCTATTTATAAAGAAGGCGATAAGGTTTTAGTTAAGGTTATTAAATACGATAATGAGAAAAAACACCTTTCACTATCTATAAAAGCTGCTATGCCGGATCCTTGGGATGAGATTAAAGATAGTTTGGAAGTTGGCGATACCATAAAAGTAATAGTCAGCAATATTGAGCCTTATGGCGCTTTTGTAGATCTTGGAAATGACATAGAAGGATTTTTGCACATATCTGAAATTTCTTGGGATAAAAATATAAAAAATCCTAAAGATCATATAAGCGAAGGCGAAGAGCTTGATGTAGAGGTAATAGAGATAGACGCTAACGATCGTCGTTTAAGAGTTAGCCTTAAAAATCTACTTCCAAAACCGTTTGACGAGTTTAACTCTAAATTTAAAGAAGGCGACGTGGTAAAAGGAGCTGTTACTACAGTTACTAATTTTGGTGCCTTTGTTAAAATTGGTGGAGTAGAGGGATTGTTGCACAACGAAGACGCTTCTTGGGATAGAAACGATAAGTGCAAAGATATGTTTAAAATAGGCGATGAAGTTGAAGTCAAGATTATAAAGATAGATAATAACGAACAAAAGATATCTCTAAGTCTAAAAGATTTAAAACAAAGCCCTGTTCAAGCCTATGCTAAAAAGTTCAATGTGGGTGATATAGTAACCGGTAAAATTCGCGATATTAAAGAGTTTGGTATATTTGTAGAGCTTGGTGACAACGTTGATGCCTTAATCCGTAAAGAGGATATGGGGAGTGTAAAAGCCGAGGATCTGAATATTAATGATAATATCGAAGCCGCAATAGCTTTTATAGACGAGAAAAAGAATAGAATTCGCCTAAGTATAAGACGCTTGGCTAAACAAAAAGAACGTGAAGTTCTAAATGAAATAAATAGTAATGACAAGGTTACATTGGGCGATATTATAAAAGAGCAGCTGTCTTAATTTAGAAATTAAATGAAACGACATCTGCTTGCTTCTGTGATCGTTTGCTTACTGGCGTTTGTATGTCTCTGTGGGTTTTTTCTATGGAGATATGCAAACGCAAATTTAGCTCAAGGAATACCACAAAAGCAAGATATTATAAAAGAAGTTGAGTCAAATGGAAGCAAAAATGAAGTTTCCTGGGTTAATAAACTTGCAAATTTGACTCCTAAAGAGTATATTTTAGCTGCAAATGAGATATTTATAGAGTTTAAAAATAGCGAAAAAGATAATTTTGAAAAAAGAGTCTATCAATTAATAATAGATAAAAATGATATATATTCTATGTTTTGTCTAAGTCAAACTCTTAAAAATATCTCTGTCGATTTTAGTGTAATAAAAGAAAATTCTAAAAATCTAATATATATCAATACGCAAGATGTCAGTATATTAAATCGTGTTATAGATGATCTTAAAACGTATGATATACACTCGCAAATTATGGAGGTTAAGCTGTGAAAACGATAATTGTATGTGATGCGATTCATCAGGTTGGTTTTGAAATTTTAAACCGTGAAGAAAATATAAAGGTAGTTGACGCTACTTCTGTACCAAAAGATAAGCTTTTGGAGATTATAGGCGAAGCGGATGTAGCGATAACCAGGAGCTCTACAGAAGTAGACGAGAGGTTTTTAAATGCGGCTAAAAATTTAAAAGCTCTTGTTAGAGCAGGCGTTGGTGTGGACAACGTAGATATAGATGGATGCTCCAAGCGAGGAATTATCGCTATGAACGTTCCTACGGCAAATACGATTGCAGCGGTTGAACTAACTATGGCTCATATGTTGGCGGCTGCTAGAAGTTTTCCTTATGCTCATAATGCCCTAAAAATCGATAGAATATGGAAGCGCGAAAAATGGTACGGAGTTGAACTGTTTAACAAAACTTTAGGTGTTATAGGTTTTGGCAACATAGGCTCAAGGGTTGCTACTAGAGCTGCTGCCTTTGGTATGCAAATAATAGCCTATGATCCATATATAGATCCATCTAAGGTAACTGATATGGGCGGAACTTATACTAGGGATTTTGATGATATTTTGGCTTGCGATTTTATCACCATCCATACTCCTAAGACAAAAGAGACTACCAATATAATAGGTGAAAATGAAATTTTAAAGATGAAAGATGGCGTAAGACTCATAAACTGCGCACGTGGCGGGCTTTATAACGAAGAGGCTCTTGAAAAAGCCTTAAAAAGTGGCAAGATAGCCTTTGCGGGTATTGATGTATTTTCCAAAGAGCCTGCGACAGATCACCCTCTGCTTGATCTTGATAATATTAGCGTTACTCCTCATCTTGGTGCAAATACTCTTGAGTCTCAAAGCAATATCGCTATCGCAGCAGCGGAACAGGCTATCAGTGCAGCTCGTGGCATAAGCTATCCGAATGCTTTAAATTTGCCTATCAAGACAGAGGATCTACCTCCTTTTTTAGAGCCTTATATAGAGCTAATTTCCAAGATGTCTTTTTTAGCGGCACAAATGACTCACGCGCCTGTAAAGGCTATTAAGGTTGAGGCGGAAGGATATATAGGAAACTACATAAAATCTATGCTTACATTCGCTCTTGTAGGCGTTTTAAAAGAGAGTTTAGGGGATGGTATTAACTATGTAAATGCTAAATTTCTAGCCGATGAAAAAGGAATTTTAACAGATGCTATTTGTGTGCCAGAGAGTGGATATAAAAACAGAGTGACAGTAAAAGTTACTACAGATAGCGGTATAACATCAGTGAGCGGAACTGTGTTTGATGAATCGGATCAACGCATAGTGGGTATCAACGGATTTAAAACCGACTTTAAGCCAAAAGGCAAGATGATAATATTTAAAAACTCCGATGTGCCTGGAGTAATTGCAAAAATTAGTGCTATTTTGGCAGATGAAAAAATCAATATTGCAGACTTTAGATTGGGTCGAGATCAGCATGGATTTGCGCTTGCGGTTGTTCTTGTTGATGAAAAAATATCAAAAGAAACTCTTGGTAAATTAAATAGCCTTGATGTTTGTGTTTGGGCGAAATATGCTGTATTATAGATATTTTAAGCCTCTTCTTTAGGAGGCTTAAAATATTTACGGAGTGGTGAATTTATATGAATTATTTTCAAATTTTGATTTTTTGTTTGACTTTGTTTTTTATTATAGGATGTGAGAGTGAGGCACAAAGACGAAGCACTCAGAGTTTCGAGAGAATTTTAACCGAAAAGAAAAAATTTCAAAAGATAAAAGAAGATAATCCAAGTGTAAGCGAACAGCTTATGAGAGAGATATATTCTCAATCAGATGGAAGTGAAAAGAAAAAAGGGACTTTTAAATTCGGTGAAAAATAAGCCTTTTAGCTACACAATTTTTTAAAATAATAAATCTATAATTGTAATTTTGATATAATCGGCGATTATTTAATAAGGAGAATTTATGGCAACATACTCAATGGGAGATTTAAAAAAAGGCTTAAAGATCGAATTAGACGGCGTTCCTTACAAGGTAGTTGAATATCAACACGTAAAACCGGGCAAAGGAGCGGCTTTTGTAAGAGCTAAGATTAAGTCGTTTATAGACGGTAAAGTACTTGAAAAGACATTTCACGCGGGCGATAAAGCCGATCAGCCAAATTTGGAAGAAAAGCAGATGCAGTATCTTTACGATGACGGTGAGTATTGCCAGTTTATGGATACGGCGACTTACGAGCAAGTAGCGATCAGTGACGATGATGTGGGTGAAGTTAAAAAATGGATGATAGACGGTATGATGGTTGATATACTTTTCCACAACGGCAAGGCTATCGGTGTCGAGGTGCCTCAAGTGGTTGAACTAAAGATAGTAGAAACTCCGCCAAATTTCAAGGGCGACACGCAAGGCGGTAAAAAGCCTGCTACGCTTGAAAGCGGTGCTGTTGTGCAAATACCTTTTCACGTGCTTGAAGGCGAAGTTATCCGCGTAGATACCGTTAGAGGCGAGTATATCGAGAGAGCTAATAAATAAGTTTTGAAAGCAACTTGAGTCTTAAAATTTAAGTTCAAGCTTTGCAAATTTAGTTGATAAAGCCAAAGCCGAATTTAGCTTTGGCTCTTTAGAATTTAAGCGGATTTTAGGCTTTGTACCAAAGCTTCGATCTCTTCGTTATTTGGTAGAGCATTTACGGTAGTGCCTATCAGATCTTTTTTGGAAAATACAACTTTTCCATCAACTTCAACTATGAAGTTTCCGCCACTTCCGACGACCTTGCTAACCCTAGCACCTTTGATTTCTGAAAGTATTTTTTCTTCTACACGAGAAGCTGTCGGTTTGTAATTTCAAGAATTACAATAAGTAATCTTTACTTCCATTTATGTCCTTTCTTGTCAAGAAGTTTTGAATTCTAACACAAATTCAGTTAATCTAACGTATAATCAAGAAACAACTTTAAAGGAGCAGATATGAAAAAAGTAGCTGTAATGCTTGCAAACGGCTTTGAAGAGATTGAAGCGATAACCATTATCGATGTATTAAAAAGAGCGGGAGCTGAGGCGAAATTTGTAGGGCTTGATGCGGATATTCTTACAGGAGCTCATGGCGTAAAAGTTCATGCCGACACTACGCTTGAAAAAATTTGCGAAAGCGAGTTTGACATGATAGTGCTTCCAGGAGGCTTGCCGGGAGCGGAACACCTAGCAAACAGCGCTAAACTTCAAGCGCTTTTAAAAGAATTTGATAGCAAAGGCAAATTTATAGGCGCCATTTGCGCAGCTCCTATGGCTTTAGCAAAGGCCGGCGTGATAAAAGAGAGCTACACTTGCTATCCAAGCTTTGAAGCTCACGTTAAAGATAGCGGATATATAAGCTCTCAAAATGTCGTAAAAGACGGCAACATCATTACTTCTCGAGGTCCTGCTACGGCTATGGAATTTGCGCTTGAGCTGGTTAAAAATCTCTGCGGAGAGAAAATTTACAAAGAGGTAAAAGAGGGTCTTTTATTTACTGTGTAAAATTGAGTTAAATTTGCTTACAAATGCCAAATTTACTAGCTATTTTTTGTAAATTCAGGTATCATCAAGCAACCGATTTTATCGGAAATTTGATTTTAAGGAAACGTTACTGTGAATATTTACGTCGGTAACTTGTCATATCGCATGACTGAGGCAGAGCTTAAGGATACTTTTTCGCCATTTGGTGAAGTAAAACGTGCAAGAATCGTTAAAGATCGAGACACAAATCGCTCAAAAGGGTTTGGATTTGTTGAAATGGATGATGCCGAAGCAGTCAAGGCGATAGAAGCGTTAAATGACAAAGAGGTAGGCGGAAGGGCTTTAAGAGTAAATGAAGCTCGCCCAAAAGAGTAAAATTTAGCCGCTCGCTTGGGCGGCTTTTTAAAATTTATGCGATTTAAATTTCTGTTTTTAAACTCTCTAGTTTTTAAATTTTTTAAGCCTTTATTGCCAAATTTTAGGTTTGGTTTGAAGCTGTTTTTATGAACCAGCAGATCATCTCTCGTATAGCTCCTACTCCAAGTGGATTTCTTCACGCCGGAAATGTATATAATTTTCTTTTAACTTATCTTTTTACACGTGCTTTTGATGGAATTTTGCACCTTCGTATTGATGATTACGATCTTGTGAGATACAAAAGCCAATATACCGAAAACATCTTTCGCGTGCTTGATATGCTTGGTATTGATTTTGACGGCGGAGCTAGTTCGGTGGCTGAATTTGAGGCAAATTTTAGCTCCAAATTTAGAGCTTCAAACTACGAAGCCGCGCTTAAGAGACTTGAAAATTTAGGAGTTTGCTATACTTGCGAGTGCTCTCATTCGATGAAAAATTCCTTTATAAACGGCATCTATAAACAAATTTGCCTAAACAAAAATCTAAAATTTATTCCGGGTAAAACCTGCGTCAGACTTCACGTAAATAGCGATGAGATGATAGAAGTTGGTTGTGACGGCACAAAATTTGGGCTTGCAAATCTAAACCAAAGCAAAAGTATAAATTTGGCTAAAGACATGGGTGATTTTATGATATATAAAAAAGACGGCACCGCCGCTTATAACCTTGCAAGTCTCATTGATGACGAGCAGCTTGGAGTAAATTTGCTCGTGCGCGGAGAGGATCTGCTTGAGTGTTCGGCAGCTCAAAAATATACGGCAAATTTGCTTGGATTAAATTTCAAAAACTCAAATTTCATCCATCACAGCCTGCTTAAAAGCGGAGATAAAAAGCTATCAAAAACTTCAAATGCGCCTGCCGTAAATTTAAAAGACGGTGCAAAAATTCACTATAAATTTCTAGCTAAAAAACTCGGTTTAAACGAAGCAAAATGCGACACTTTATCAAATTTACTTGAAGCCTTTAAAGAAAATATAAGCCATATAAAAGCGCTCTAAAAGCTACTATTTTGTAAAATCAAGCCTAATAAAGGAATGATTATGAGCGATTTTACACATTTACATCTGCACACCGAATACTCCTTGCTTGACGGAGCCAACAAGATAAAAGAGCTTGCCAAAACGCTTAAAAAACAAGGCGTAAGCTCAGTAGCAATAACAGATCATGGAAATATGTTTGGCGCAATTGATTTTTACAAGACGATGAAGGGCGAGGGCATAAAGCCTATAATCGGCATAGAAGCTTATATACACAACAGCGAAGATGTCGGAGATAAGAGCTCTAAGCAACGCTTTCACCTGTGTCTTTTTGCTAAAAACGAGATTGGTTATAAAAATTTGATGTATCTAAGCTCGATGAGCTATATAGAGGGCTTTTACTACTATCCGCGTATCAATAAAAAACTATTAAGAGAGCATAGCGAGGGCGTGATATGTAGCTCCGCATGCCTTCAAGGCGAAGTGAATTGGCATCTAAACGAAAGCGAACGAAATTTGCGCTACGGAGCGGGCGGATATGAAAAAGCGCTTGAAGTGGCGCGCGAGTATAAGGAAATTTTCGGTGAGGATTTTTATCTTGAGATCATGCGCCACGGTATCGGTGATCAGCGCAGGATTGATGATCAAATTTTGCGTATAGCAAAAGAGCTTGACATCAAGATAATCGCTACTAACGACACGCACTATACGTTTCAGCAAAGAGCCGACGCGCACGAAGTTTTTATGTGTATCGCGATGAACAAACTGCTTGATGATCCAAACCGCTTGCGCCATAGCGTGCATGAGTTTTACGTTAAGACTCCGGCTCAGATGAGCGAGCTTTTTGCCGATATCCCTGAAGCTATAGCAAACACGCAAGAGATTGCAGAAAAATGCAATCTTGAGATAAAGCTTGGCGACGCGACACCGCCAAATTTTAAATTTACCCTTGAATGCGCAGCCGAGCGAGGACTAAGTCTGCCGGAGCCTGATAATCGCTACAGCTTTGCAAACGACTCGGTGTTTTTTGAATATGAGTGCAGAAACGGTCTTGCCGAGCGGCTTAAATTTGTGCCTGAAGAAAAGCACGAAGAGTATAAAAAGCGCCTTGAAGTTGAGATAGATATCATAAATAAGATGAATTTTCCGGGCTACATGATGATCGTTTGGGATTTTATAAGGGAGGCTAAGAAGCGTGGCGTGCCGGTGGGTCCGGGACGTGGTTCGGCTGCCGGAAGCTTGGTGGCGTATAGTCTTAGGATAACTGATATCGATCCCATACCTTACAACCTGCTTTTTGAGAGGTTTTTAAATCCAGAGCGCGTAAGCATGCCCGATATTGACGTGGATTTTTGTCAGGATAGAAGAGGCGAAATAATTGATTATGTGATCGAAAAATACGGTAAATTTAACGTAGCTCAGGTTATAACGTTTGGTAAATTGCTTGCAAAAGGCGTTATCCGCGATGTGGCAAGGGTTTGTAATATGCCTTATGCCGAGGCTGACGCTATGGCTAAGCTCATACCTGATGAGCTTAATATAACTCTTGAAAAAGCCTTTGAAAAAGAGCCAAAGATAAAAGAGCTCATCGATAAAAATGCAAATGCGGCTAGAATTTGGAAATTTGCACTTGATTTAGAGGGCCTAAACCGCAACGCAGGCATGCACGCGGCAGGAGTGGTTATCTCAAACGAAGAACTTTGGAACAAAGCCCCGCTGTTTCGACAGCCAAATAGTGCTGAAGATCACTACGTAACGCAATATAGTCTAAAATATCTTGAGGACGTCGATCTTATCAAATTTGACTTCCTTGGACTTAAAACCCTAACGGTTATTAATAATGCGATAAAACTTATCAAAAATCGCTTTGGTAAGGATATTATCTGGGAGACGATTGATATAAACGATAAAAAAACTTATGAGATTATTCAAAGCGGACAAGCGATAGGACTCTTTCAAGTGGAGGGTGAAGGTATGCGCAAGCTTGGCTTTAGCCTAAAGCCTGACTGTTTTGATGATATTATCGCGATGGTTGCACTTTATCGTCCTGGGCCTATGGATCTTATTCCTGATTTTGTTGCAAGGAAGCATAAAGAAGCCGAGATAACATATATTTTCCCGGAACTTGAGCCTATTTTAGCTCCTACTTACGGCGTTATCGTATATCAGGAGCAGGTTATGCAGATAGTTCAAACCATAGGCGGATTTAGTCTTGGAGGTGCGGACTTGGTGCGCCGTGCAATGGGTAAAAAGATAAAAGAGGAGATGGATAGGCTTAAAGGGCAGTTCGTAGAAGGTGCGATTACAAAGGGACTAAACGGAACAAAGGCTGACGAGCTCTTTGAGATGATTTTGAAATTTGCTTCTTACGGATTTAACAAATCGCATGCCGCAGCTTATGCGATGATAATCTTTCAAACTGCATATCTAAAGACCTATTATCCTGCCGAATTTATGGCGGCGTTGCTAACAAGCGAGGAGGATAACGCGGATAAAATCGCAAAATACATCGACGAAACAAAGCGTATGAACATATCCATACTTCCGCCTTGTATAAATCGCTCTATGCAAGAATTTAGCGTTGTTAGCGAAAATGGAAGCGACGCTATTATTTACGGTCTTGGAGCGATTAAAGGCGTTGGCGGTGCAGCGATAGAAAATATCATTGAGGAGCGTAAAAATGGAGAATTTAAAGAGCTTGACGATTTTGTTTCGCGTATAGACAGCTTTAGAGTAAATAGAAGAGTTGTTGAAAGCCTCATAAAATCAGGCGCTTTTGATACTTTTGGCTTTACTAGAAAGATGATGTTTAATAACCTTGATAATATAATGGAAGCTTGCAAAAGCGCTGCACAGATTAAGAAAAATAGCGCAGAAAGCCTCTTTGGCGAAGATGAGAGCATGAATAACGTGAAGGTAAATTTGCTGGCGGACGATACGGAATTTGAGCTAAAAGAGAGGCTTTTATACGAAAGAGATAGCGTGGGAATTTATCTTTCGGGTCATCCTTTGCAGGACTTTAAGGCGCAAATTGACGAGATAAGCTACACTTTAAGCTCGGAATTTGAAAGCATGGGCGAGAGTGCGGAGCTGCTTGTAGTGGGAAAGATCGAAGATATCAGCACGAGGATAGCTAAAAATAGCGGCAAGAAAATCGGCACCTTAAACGTGCTTGATTTTCACGGAAATATCGAAATAACGCTATTTGATCGCGAACTTGCCGAGCTTGAAAAGCTTGGAAATGCAGTTTATGAGACTCCTTACGCCTTTAAGATAAATTTTTCTCGAGACGGACAGTTTAACCGCATAAGGCTTATAGAGATGGTTAGTCTTGAGGATGCTAAAGATATGAATTTCAAGGCGCGAACCTTTAAGAAGCGAAATTTTAACGGCAACGGAAGTTATCAAAACGTCTCAAATGGCGGCTCAAGCTATGGTGAAAAGCCTAGAAATTTAACTCCGCTTGAGCTAAATTTGGACATGGTAAGCCTTAGCAAGGATATGATAACTAATATCTACCGCCTAGCTCAGCAAGATCATCGCAATGGGATTGAAAAGAACAATAAAAGCCTAATCATAAAGATAGCCAACCCCGAGCAAAATCAAATTTTAGTTTATAGCACGGAATTTGTAGTAAGCGATAATTTTGAAGAAAAGGTAAATAACTTAGCAGGATAAACAATGACTATACAAAATAGCTCAAAAGATGATGTGGGCGAAATTTTATATCTTTATGACGAGGCGGTTAAGCTTCAAAAGATAAAAGGTGCTGCTCCTTGGCCGAAATTTAGTCGCGAGTTTATAGAGACCGAGATCAAAGAAAATAGGCAGTTTAATATAAAAATAGAGGGCACAATAGCTTGCGTTTGGGCGATAGCCTTTGATGACGCTCAAATTTGGCAAGAAAGAAACGCCGATGCCGCCATATATATACATCGTATAGCGGTAAATCCTAGCTTTAGAGGGCAAAATTTAGTTTTGCATATAGTCAATTGGGCTAAAGAGTATGCTCTAAAAAGTAGTAAAAATTTTATCAGGCTTGATACGGTAGGTGAAAATTTAGGGCTTATTAAGCATTATCAAAAGTGCGGATTTTGCTTCCTTGGACTTACCGAGATAAAGGATACTAAAGGCTTACCGGCTCATTATCAAAATGCTAAAGTAAGCCTTTTTGAAATTCGTCTTTAAGACCAGAATAAGCGGCTTGCGGGTCGGTTTTGTTTAGATTCACCTAAATTTATTCAAGAGATTTGATAACTTTTATATTTGCCGCTATTTGCATATGTCGTAAAAACACCAGATGATAAAAGTCCCCGTTATGCCAAGGCGCGTCGTAGGTTTGCACCAGATCGCTTACTACGATAACTTCGCGTTTTATGTTTTTTTCGTTTGCGCTTAGCTTGATGTGAAGGGCGAGGTTGTAAACGCAAAGATCGGTGCAGTCGCCAAAGATGACAAAGGTATTCACATTTGGATTTTGCTCTAAAAAGCGGTTAAATCCGTCGCAATACGCCGAGCTTATCGAGTTTTTATAATAAATTTTCATCTCATCAAAAAAGCTTAAATTTTTAAGCTCATCTATCGTCTCAGCCTCGCTCGTTCCTGCTATCGCATGTGGCGGGAAAGCGTCAAATTCGCTTGCTTCTTCGCCATGATTATCTTGGATTAAGATGAAATTTTTAAAGCCAAACTCATCGTGCGCTCTTTTAAATGTATCTGCCAAATTTTTAGCTATAGCGCCCACTCTTGGACTAGATAACGCGCCCTCACAGCAAAAGCCGTTTATCATATCTACGCTTACGAAGACGATATTTTTGCCACCGTTTTTAAAAAGCTCGCTCATCTTAAGTGGCTTTAGCTCTTCGTGCCAAATTTCTAATTCGTCTAAAATTTTTCTATCAAGTTTCATTTTTGCCTTTCAAATTTTATAAATTTACTCGCTTTTTGCCTTGTAAATAGGCAAATTTATGCAAAATCGCTTCGGATTTAGCATGATTTCGATACTTCCTTTGTGTGCGTTTATGATCTGCAAGCACAGGTGCAACCCAAGCCCGTTTCCTTTAAGCTTGCTCGTCTTAAACGGCTCAAAGACGATTTGCGCATTTGCTATATCTACTCCGCTATCAAATATGACGAAGCGATGCTCCTGGGATGTTTTTTCATATTCAAGCCTTATTTCCCCGCTTTCATCATCACTTTGCTCGATAGCGTCAATCGCGTTAAAAAGCATGTTTTGAAAGACTATCGCAAGCAGGTCTTTGTCGCCATTATAGTAAGCGTTTGGAAAATTTAGCTCGAAATTTATCTCTTTTGAGTAGGCGTAGTAGGCTATTGCTTCCTCGCATTCGCTTTTTAATTCGTTAAAATTAAACACGCTAGGATTTATGCTAAGCCCCTTTGTAAAGAGCAGGGTTGCTTTAATGATACGCTCTACTCGCCAAATAGCCCTTTGAATCTCGCTTACTACGGGCTTTGTTTTTTCATCGGCTCGCTTTAAAAGGGTTGAAGTTAGAAGCGAGATCGAACCTATGGGATTTCTTATCTCGTGAGCTAAGTGGGCGGCAACCTGTCCCATAGAGGCTAGTCGCTCTGTTCGCTTTTCTTTTGTTATGTCTGTTGCAGAGATGATTTTCTTACCGTTTTTTTGAGTTGTTTTTATGAGATAAATTTGACCGTGTAGTTCTATCTCTTCGCTATTTTCATCGATTAAATTTAAAAGTTTTGGAATTTTAAGCGCTTCTGAGTTTTGCAAGAAAATTTCGCCCTTTTCATCTATGACCCAGATGGCGGTGGGTAAAATTTCCACGATCTCTTTTATGAAATTTTGCAAATTTGAGTATGAATTCGTGAGGTTTTTATACTCTTGCTCGATTAGATAAGTCTGCTCTATCAGGCTTTTTAACCCATCTTGTATGCTTGTTTTTTCATCCATTTATCAGCTCCTCAAAATCTTTCATATCAAAAAGCATTACTCGCTCGTCTTTTAATCTCTCAAGCTCTTTGCTAAAGCCGCTCTTTGAAAAAAGCGCAAATTTATATGGTTCAAGCTGCAATCTGCCACATTTTTTAGCAAGCAAATTTAGCACATTTTTGCATATCTTATGCTCTTTAAATTTCGCCTCTCCGACTATGATCTGTTCATTAATTTTTAAAAACAGATCGATCTCAACCTCTCTTGTCCACAGGCTGCTTACTCTATCAAATTCTACGCCAAATTTGTGCGCTAAAAGCTCCCTGCAAATAAGCTCAAATCCAAAGCTCGCATAATCATCGAAATTCGCCCTTATATCTCGCATAACGTTATCAAAATTAGCCTCTTCAAGCAGACTTAAATTTGGCTCTATAAATCTAAACCAAAATCTAGTGAAATTATCGCTAAAACGTATTTTATCCTCTACCTGATATCTTCTTAAATGCTTTTTTAAGAGCTGTCCTTTTGGCGCTTTTATAGGCTTTTCAAGGCTCTTTTCAACACTTATGAGCTCTCTTTCAAAAAGCTCTTTATAAACTCGTTTGGCGACTTGTTGGGAGAAAATTTTATGGATATTAAACCTCTTTCTATCGCTCTTTGCAAGACGCATTAGTGCAAGGCTAAGTTCGTTTTTAAGCGGAGTGTTAAAGCTAAATTTTGGTTTTAAATTTTGAAATTCTCTTACTATACAAACCTCAATCGCCTCAAAAATATCGTAAAAATTTGCACTTGTATCATGAGCGTCAAAAACGCAGTGGAAATTTATAAGCTCGTGTATATCAAGGTGTTTGAAGCGTTTATAAGAGGATTTTAACGTATGGATTTGTTCTCCTTTTTAGCCCATTTTAGCACACTTTTGGTTATAATCACTTTTAAAAACTAAGGCGAGAATGTGCTGAATTTGGATGAAGTTAGAAAAAATATCATTTTAAAAGACGGAATTTATTATTTTGATTATACCGCTTCGGGGCTTGCTTATGAGCCTATCGAAAAAGAAGTTTTAAAATTTCTAAAAACTTACGCCAATACACATTCTGATAGCTCCTCAAACGCTATTTTAACCCAGCGCAGATACGAAAACGCAAGAAGCGAGCTTAAAAATTTACTCGCTCTTAACGATGAGTTTTATCTCATTGGTTGCGGAAGCGGAGCAAGTGCTGCGATAAAGAAATTTCAAGAGATCATGGGGCTTTATATACCGCCAAATACTCGCAAAAGATACAATATAAAAGCGATTTCAAATTTGCCTTTAGTTATCGTGGGGCCTTACGAACACCACTCAAACGAAGTTAGCTTTCGCGAAGGGATGTGCGATGTCCTTAGAATAGGGCTTGATGAAGACGGCGGAGTTGATTTTAAAATGCTTGAGCGTGTGCTTGAGATGAATAAAAACCGCGAGATCATCGCCTCTTTTAGCGCAGCTTCAAACGTTACGGGCGTTATTAGCGATTATAAAAGAATTTATGAGATGATTAAATCTCATGGTGGAGTGCTTGCGCTTGATGCGTCAAGTATTAGCGCTTATGCAAATGTGGATTGCAATTACTTTGACGCGCTGTTTCTAGCACCTCATAAGCTGCTTGGCGGGGTTGGAAGTTGTGGGCTTTTAGCGATTAGAAAATCGCTTATAGATAACTTTGAGCCTACTTTTGCAGCAGGCGGAACGGTGGCTTACGTAAGCAGGACGAGCCATCAGTTTGTAAAGAATTTCGAGCAGCTAGAAGAGGGCGGCACTCCGGGCATAATCCAAATGATAAGGGCAAATTTAGCCTACAAGCTTAGAAACGAGATCGGATTTGAGCGCATTAAAGAGCGTGAAGATGAATTAAACGAGCTGTTTGCAAACGAACTTGCAAATATCGATGACGTGATATGCTACTCGCCTAAAAATTTGGCTCGCGTGCCGATATTTGCATTTAATGTTAAAGGCATTTCGCCTTATGATTTTGCAGCAACTCTTAGCAATGACTACGGCATACAAACCCGAGCAGGATGTGCTTGTGCAGGACCTTACGGGCATGATTTGCTAAATTTAAAAGACAATCAAACCTTTGACAAAAAGCCCGGCTGGGTTAGAGTGAGCTTGCACTATACGCATACTAAAGACGATGTGCTTTATCTTATAAGCGCTATTAAAAAAAGTATTGAGAAACATAAAAACGTTTGGGGGGAGGAGCTTGCGCTTCACTCGATATTTGCGGGTAAAATTTGATAATTTACAAAAATCTGCTTAAGTTTTTGTAGTTTTCGCTTATGCTCTCAGGTCTATAAAGAGCCGAGATAACCGCGATAAGATCAACTTCCAGAGATAAAATTTGATCTATGTTTTGAGCGTTTATGCCGCCGATTACGCAGATGGGTATGTCTAAAATTTCTTTAGCCTGCAGTATGGTTTCAAAAGAGCACCTTATCGCGGCAGGCTTTGTAGGGCTTGAAAAAACGCTGCCAAATGCAACATAGCTTGCTCCTGCGTCTTGTGCTTTAATGGCTAAATTTATGTCGTTATAGCAGCTTGCACCGATAAACGCATCTTTGCCTAGAATTTCTCGCACAGCTTTTATATCGCCGTCATCTTTACCGATATGAACGTATTTAGCTCCTATTTTTTTAGCAAAAACAATATCATCGTTTATGATAAATTTTGCTCCAAAATCATCGCAAAGTTCTAAAAGCTTACGTACTAAAGCTTCGTTTTTAAAAGTTTTTTTGCTTCTGTATTGAAAATATTTGATGCCACACTCTAAAATTTCACGAGTTTGTCCTAAAATAGTTTCATCAGGTGTTAAAATATCATCGCTGATTGCGTAAATTTGAGCCAAATATCACCTCCTTGTTTATGTTACGGTTCATTCTCCAAAATCCCTTCCGAAATCCTCTCCAAACTGCTTGCGAAACTCTATTATGATCTTTGGCTTTTCTTCTTCTAGTGTTTTTGTAGAGTTTATCTCTTTTGGCTTTTCCGGTTCTTTTGCTTCAGACTTTTTACCGCTTAGGCACTCAAAAATTTTAGGGAATTTCTTCTCGATTTCACTCTTTTTTTTATCAGGTTTTATCTTTTTATACTCTTTTGTTTTTGGTATTGCAAGTGAATATTTTACGAGAGTCTTGTTTAAAATTTTACTCTCATTGCTCACTTCGCAGAGCCATCTATCTCTTAAGCTTTTATCGGACGATATATAGAAATTTTGTCCCGGTTTGATAAATTTATAGATTTGATCTTTGTAAAAGATATTAAATTCTTCAATTAACTTTTTATCTTTTGTGCATTTTTGAACATCGTAAAGCTTAATTCCATATAGCTTGCAAGGGGCTGTTTTAAGGATATTTATTCTAAAAATAAAGGTGTCTTCAATCTTTTCCGTAAAAAGAGCCACCACTCTTTCTTTGGCAAAAATTTGTACTTGAAATATAAAAAATAGAGATAGAAGAGTCGCGCAACCTTTAAAGTTCGATTTAAAAATCGCGCGAAAATTCATTATTTAAGATCGTATTTTTCTAAAAGCTTGTCGTAAGTTCCATCTTTTTTGATCTCGTCAAGAGCGACATTTATCTTCTCTATAAGCTCTTTATGTTTATCTTTATCAAATGCCATAGAAAAGCCTTCGCTTCCGTCAGATTCTTTAAAAAACTCCACTAGATCAGGATTTTGTTTTAGGTATCCGTATCCTATGGAGCTATCAAGTATTACAGCATCCATCTTTCCGGCTTTTAGACCAAGGATTAGTGGTACAGTCTCTTCTGCAGGCACAACCTTCGCTCCGTCTATATCTTTTGCTGCGATTTCTTGCACGGTTCCTAGTTGAGCGCCTATTTTTTTGCCTTTAAGGCTTTTTTTATCTGTTATCTTATTGTTACTTTTTTTCTTCAGATATATATTTTCTGTAGAATAGTAAGATTTTGTAAAATCTATAGATTTTCTTCTCTCGTCGGTAGCGCTCATGGCACTCGCAACACCATCTATTTTGCCTGCTTTAAGAGCCGGTATTATACCATCAAAACTCATATTAACGAATTTATACTCAAATCCTGCTCTTTTTGATAGTTCTTGAACCAAGTCTATATCAAAACCAGTGATTTTATTTTGATCGTTTATAAATTCAAATGGTGGATAGTTGGCAGCTGTACCTATTTTAAGCTCGGCAGCTCCAAGCCAAACAAAAGACGCTAAAAACAAAGCAAACAATTTTTTCATGCATACTCCTTTTAAAATTTTCTAATTATAATACAATAAATTTAATGATTTAGAACTTTACTTAAAAATTCTTTTAAACGTTGATTTTGTGGGTTTTCAAAGACATTTTTAGGCTTATCGTCCACAGTGATTCTGCCTCCATCCATGAAAAATATTCTATTTGCAACATTTCTTGCAAAGCCCATCTCATGCGTAACTACAAGCATTGTGATGCCTTTTGAGGCCACATCTCTCATTATATCAAGCACCTCTCCTATCATCTCCGGGTCAAGCGCTGATGTAGGTTCGTCAAACAGTATCACCTCGGGATTCATCGCCAAGGCTCTAGCTATTGCTATACGCTGCTTTTGACCACCTGAGAGCTTATGAGGAAAAGCCTCTTTTTTATCACTTAACCCTACGCTTTTAAGTAGCTCAAGCGCTTTTTTCTCCGCATCCTCTTGGCTCATTAGACCTGTTTTAATAGGTGCTAGAGTCAAATTTTCTAAAACATTTTTATTTGCAAATAGGTTAAAGTGCTGAAAGACCATGCTTACTTTTTGGCGAATTTTATTAATATCTGCTTTTTTGCTTAGTATATCTTCACCGTTTATCTTGATGTGTCCACTTGTTGGCTCTTCAAGACGGTTTATGCAACGTAAAAAGGTACTTTTACCTCCACCACTAGGACCTATTATGGCTATTACTTCGCCTTGTTTGATATCTACATTTATATCTTTTAAAACTTGCAGATCGCCGTAATTTTTATTTAAATTTCTAATCTCAATCATGTCTATTTAGCCTCTCTTCAAGCTTTTTGGCTAGGAATGAAAGTGTTTTAATGCTCACGTAATAGACCACTCCTGTGAAAATTATCGGCTTTGGATTATAAAATACTGCTTGTAGGCTTTTGCTCTGCATTGTAATATCAACTACGCTAATAAATCCAACTACCGATGTCTCTTTAAAAAGTGAGATAAATTCATTCGCAAGAGCCGGCAGGATATTTTTGGTTGCCTGAGGGAAAACCACCTCTCTCATTGATATGCCGTAGTTTAGCCCCATTGCGCGAGCCGCTTCCATTTGACCTTTATCTACGCTATTTACTCCGCCTCTTACTATTTCGGCTACATATGCGGAGCTGTTTAGTCCAAGAGCTATTATGGCTACGTAAAAGTTATCGCTCCACGTAGCGAAAATCACTACGGAAAATATTAAGAGCTGTAATAGTATAGGTGTTCCACGCAATATATCTATATATTCATCGATTATAAAATTTAAAATTTTGATATTTAAAAATTTTAAAAACGCTAGAGTAAAACCTAACGCTATTCCTATTAAAATTCCGCCTGATGCAAGACCTAGAGTTACACCGTAGCTTTTAAGATAAGCCATACGTTGAATTTCGTTCATTTCGGTAGGGTAAAAGTAGTATGTGCCAAATCCTACTATAAAAATAAAGAATAAAAATTTAAAAAATCTCTCGTTCAATTTTTTACCTTTTTAAAGTGAAACATAAAACGTAGAATATACAAAAAAAATAATATTTTTTTGCTTAAGTTGGGTTACTTTTTCGTAGAGAAGATGCTGAAATTTTTAAATAAATACTCCATATTTTTTAAATTTTAATAAATTAAATGCTACTATACTATTTTTAAATTTTATTACAGGGGCTTGATTTATGGAGTTTAGCGCTTATATTGCGATTGCTATATATTTTGGATTTTTGCTTGTAGTGGGCAAATATGCTTATGACAAAAACGCCAGCATGAACGAATATTTGCTGGATAATCGCCGCTTAGGTCCCGTTGTGACTGCTCTTAGCGCAGGAGCTAGCGATATGAGCGGTTGGATGTTGCTAGGGCTTCCAGGAGCGCTTTATGCTACAGGGCTTGCCAATGCGTGGATAGCCATAGGGCTTACTATCGGAGCTTATTGTAATTATCGCTTTTTAGCAAAAAGACTTCGCGTATATACCGAGGTTGCTAGCGATAGTATCACTATTCCTGACTTTTTAGAAAATCGTTTTAAAGACAACACAAAGATACTTAGGATAGTTTCCGGACTGATTATTCTTGTATTCTTTACGTTATATGTTAGTAGTGGAATAATCGCGGGCGGAAAGAGCTTTGAGAGTTTTTTCGGGCTTGATTTCAAGATAGGCGCTATATTTACACTTTTTATAGTTGTTTTTTATACTTTTTTTGGAGGATTTAAGGCTGTTTGCATAACAGACGCATTTCAGGGCACGCTAATGTTTTTAGTTTTGGTTTTGGTGCCTACTGTTGCATTTTTTAATCTGAATTTACCAGATGGTGCCAGTTTGTGGAGCGAGATTAGCAAGTATAGTAAAGATCATCTCGATATATTTTATAATCAGAATTTTTTAAGCGTTTTGGGTCTTATGGCTTGGGGGCTTGGATACTTCGGACAACCTCACATCATAGTGCGCTTTATGGCGATAAGAAGTTCAGCAGAGCTTGCTCAAGCACGCAGGATAGGTATCGGCTGGATGGCTTTGGGATTAATAGGAGCCATGATGAGCGGACTTATAGGCTTTGTATACTATAGTCAATTAGGAGCTCCGCTAAAAGATCCAGAAACTGTATTTTTAAAGCTTGGAGAGACGCTTTTTCACCCATTTATAGTAGGAGTTATTATCTCTGCCGTACTTTCGGCTATCATGAGTACCATTTCAAGCCAGCTGCTAGTAAGCGCAAGCTCTGTAACAAAGGATTTTGTGTTCGCATTTTATAAAAAAGAGTTGGATGAAAAAGTTCAAGTAGCCTTTGGTAGATATGCCGTAGTTGCTGTAGCTCTTACTGCAACATTTATTGCATTTTTTTCAGACGATAGTGTTTTAAGCGTGGTTGGAAATGCATGGGCTGGATTTGGCGCTAGCTTTGGTCCCGTTATATTATTTAGTCTTTACTGGAAGAGAATGAGCGCGCTAGCCGCACTTGCGGGCATGATAGTAGGTGGAGCGACTGTAATAATATGGATAATGCTTGGATTAAGCTCCGAAATTTATGAAATTTTACCAGGTTTTATCGCATCAAGTATAGCTATAGTAATTATTAGCTTATGGGGCGATGCGATAGATAAGATGACTAATGAGCCAAATAGTAAAATCGTGCAAGATGAATTTGAAAAGATGAAAACAAGGCTTTAACTTTGAAAAATAGCATAAAATGCGCCAATTGCGGTCATGAAATTGATGTAAATTTAGCCCTCAAAAGAGAACTTGAGCTTGAATTTAACCAAAAAATGGCTCTTAAGCAGCGTGATTTTGAAAAAGAGCTAGAAGTAAAGCGAAGTGAGTATAAAACGCATTTTGAGGCTTTAAAACAAAAGGAGAAAGAGTTTGAAAAGAACTTGCAAGATGCTTTAAATTTAAAAAAAGCAGAGCTTGAAAATGAACTAAAAAGCAAATTTGAAAGTGAAAATTTAACTCTTATAAACTCTCTTAAAGCCGAGCTTGAGACAAAATCTAGGCAAGTTAGCGAGCTAAATTTAAAAACTGTTGAGATAGAAAAACTAAAACGAGAAAAAGATGAGCTAGAATCTAGTATAAAAGCTAAGGCTGAGCTTGAATTTAGTGCTAAACTATCACAGGAAAAAGAGAAAATTCAAAAGCTAATCGAATCTCAAAATGAGCTTAAATTTCGCCAAAAAGATGAGCAGATGGAGGCTTTGAAAA
Organism: Campylobacter sp. RM16189; assembly: GCF_012978815.1. Taxonomy (NCBI): domain Bacteria; kingdom Pseudomonadati; phylum Campylobacterota; class Epsilonproteobacteria; order Campylobacterales; family Campylobacteraceae; genus Campylobacter; species Campylobacter sp. RM16189. Next base: position 151,797 of record NZ_LIWR01000003.1, read on the forward strand.
AGCAGCTAAATGATGCTCAGCGCAAGATAGAGCAGGGCAGTCAGCAGCTTCAAGGCGAAGTGCAAGAGCTTGCGATAGAAGAGTGGCTTAGGCTTAAATTCCCACTTGACGTGATAGAAGAGGTTAAAAAGGGTGCAAACGGCGCTGACTGCATGCAGATAGTAAACACAAGAGATATGCAAAACTGCGGTAAAATCTACTATGAGAGCAAGCGAACGAAGAATTTTTCAAACGAATGGACAGAGAAATTTAAAGCCGATATGCGTTCAAGCGGTGCTGATGTGGGAATTTTAGTAAGTGAAGCTAGACCAAAAGATATGGAGCGACTGGGGCTGGTTGATGGTGTGTGGGTGTGTTCGTATGAAGAGTTTAAGGCGCTTAGCTTTGTGCTTAGAAATGGTTTGGTTGAGCTAAAATTTGCTAAAAATTTGAGTCAAAATCAAGGTAGTAAAATCGAACTTTTATACAGTTATCTAACTAGCAATGAGTTTAAAATGCGAATTGAAGCCATTGTAGAGGGCTTTACTTCAATGCAAGATGATCTCATAAAAGAGCAAAATGCGATGAAGCGAATTTGGAAGAGTCGCGAAAAACAGATAGAAAAAGTTCGCGATAATGCCATAGAGATGTTTGGATCTATTAAAGGGATTGCTGGAAATGCTATCGGCGAGATAAAGAGGCTTGAGCTTGGATTTGATGATGGCGATGAAATGCAGAGTGAGTGAAATTTGAGATCAAATTTCACAAATTTGCTTAATTGTTTCGCAATTTAATATTAGATTATACGAGAATGCGTCTATAACGATACCAGCATATTTTTCTTTTGAGGCTTCTAGCATAGCAAGATAGTTTTTAATCTGTAAATTTAACACTTCTTGTTCGCTATCACTTCTCCATTTCATCATTTCTTCTTTGCTTGTAAAAGCTGGAAAATAGCTGAGAGTACTTTCTTCATCTTCAAGCAGAATAAATTTGATATTTGAACCTTCTTCCTCATAGACAGCTTTTCCGTCAGGCTTTGCTAAGGCTTGATTTATAATAACAGGCGCTATAAATTCTGCCTTCTTGAGTTCTTTTATAAGCTCATTTTCGTTTTTATTACTTGGATTATCTAAAAATTGTTTCATTGATTTAACTAAAACTTCGGACATTTTTACCTCTATTTTTAAAATTTTGAGAAATTATACATTTTTTAAAATTTTAAATCAAAATTTAGCGATAAATAAGTTTCGAGGTGATATAATCACAACTTCAATTTAGCTAATGGGTTCATAGCTCAGTTGGTTAGAGCATCCGGCTCATAACCGGATGGTCCCAGGTTCGAGTCCTGGTGAACCCACCATTACCTATTTTTTAAGCAATCTTTAAACTTCAAATTATTTCACAAAATTACTATAAATACGAGCTTTAATTATTTAAAACCACTATCAATTCATATAAACAGATTATGCTTTTGTGTGTAAGCTTAGAAAGCAATATAAGATTAGTGTAAAAGGAAATTTTCGGGCCTGTAGGCGTTATCATCAAATTTAAGAATGAAAAAGAGCTTATTAAGATGGTAAATGATAGCGAATATGGCCTTGGCGGCGGGGTCTTTACTAAAGATATCACAAAAGCTCTAAGAACAGCGCGCGCGATGGAAACAGGTCGCGTCTGGGTAAACTGCTATAACCAAATTCCTGCCGGAAGTCCGTTTGGCGGATATAAGAACTCAGGTATAGGCAGAGAGACTCATAAAATCATACTTGAGCACTGTACTCAGATGAAAAATATCATGATTGATCTAACGGGAAAACCAAGCGGCTTTTACTGATATTTAAACGTCCCCTAAATTTAGGGGACGTTTGATTTTGTTTCGTATGAATTTTTAAAATTTGCACACAAATATCACTTTATCTTGAAAGTAAACGAAGCGATCAGTATCTCCTCATCGCATCTTTTACTCTCACCAAAGGCTCTTTTGTGCATGACTTTTAGTATCCATTTGCCGGGTGCTAAAGCCATAACTTCGGTTATACCTTCTAAATCAGTAGTTGCCGAAAATGCAAATTTATCTTTTAAAAATTTATCAAATGTTCCGTCTATTCTAGCCGTTTTAAGCGGCTTTCCTTCAAGCAGAATTTGAATTTTAAAAGGCTTATTTATATCAAAATTTACAGGATTTTCAAGCGGCACTATCTCCAGCTTTTGCCCTATGGTTTTAGTTACAAACTCATCTTGTTCGCTGTCAATATTTACAACCTCTTTTGCATACATTGAAGCTTGCATGCAGTAAGCGGAATCTGCTATCTGATCTTTTGTCTTATCCATATACCATTTGCCGTTTGCGTCTTTTGACCAAAACGTGCTTTTATACTCGCCTGCTAGGATATAACTTCCTTTTTTAAGCTTTTCTCCTTCGTAGTGGTAGCTTTCGCCTGTTTGGATTAGCTCTGTTTTGCCTCCGTCTTTTGAGATGATTGTAAGCGGAATAAAGGATTTAGTCTCATCTTTGGGTATCATCTCTTGATGAGGGAAGTTGTGTCCGTAGCCTATATCGGCTCTAAATTTATCCGAATTTTCTCCAAACACCCAAAAGTCATGAGCGTACGCTGCGTTTAGTATTGCGAGAGTAAATAGCGTAGCTAAAATTTTATTTATCATGATTATTCCTTAGATTAAAGAAATTTGGCATCAAATTTAACGCCAAATTTTAAAAGCTATATTTAACTCCAAGCCCAAAAGTTCTGCCCTTATCATACTCTACAAGCACGCCGTAAGATCTATCAAAGACATTCATCGGATACTCTTTGTCGGCTATGTTTTTAGCGTATAGATATACGTCGAAATTTTTCTTCATATAGCCTATCTTGGCGTCAGCCGTGAAGTAGCTTGCCCTAGCGACTGAGTTTTGAGGATCAAAGTATGTTTTTCCGATGAGGTTACCGTCTATCCTTGCATATAGTCCAAACGGCGCATAATACGAAGCTCCAAGTGAGAATTTATATTCCGGATTGTATTCGATTTTGTTGCCTTTGTTGTTTTTGCCGTTAGGGCTAATATAATTGCCGTATTTTGTTCTAAGTAAGCTTGCAGCCATGTTTATAGCAAGCTCTTTTGTAGCTCTTGCTACACCTTCTAGCTCAATGCCCATTGAGGTTGCCTTATCGGCGTTTCCTGTTATGAAATTTGCTGGGTTTTTAGGATCTATCATGTAGATATGGGTATCTTTTATATCCATATAAAAGGCAGCCGCTGAAAATCTAAAACTATCATAGGCCCCTTTTATGCCGATTTCGTAGTTGTCGCTGGTTTGTGACTCAAATTTATTCTCATCTTTTGTTCCTCCCATAGGAAATGAGTTAAATCCTCCCGCTAGATAGCCTTTAGCATACATCGCGTAAATGCTAAGTTCATCTTGTAAGGCGTATTCAAGAGCTATCTTTGGCAGGAATTTGTTCCAGCTTGCATCGTTTTCAAACGAGTAAAACGGTGCAGTTTTGCTTGAGCCGACAGGATACATATAGGTATCTACCTTGATATCTTTTTTGATCTTTTGGTATCTTCCGCCAAGCGTTAGATCAAGCTTTGAGGTAATAGGATATATGGCTTGAGCGAAGATTGAAGCTGTTTTGCTGTTCATCTTTGCAGGTGCGTCCATTTCCGTAGGCGTTCCCATCATCATAAACTGCATGCCCATTTTTCTTATATCTATCTTTTCGTTTTCAAAGAAAAGCCCGGCAATCCATCTTAAATTTTGCTCTTCATTGCTTGAGAGCCTAAATTCTTGAGATAAATTTTTAATTCTCATATCAGAAAACATGATTAGATTGTTGTTGTGCGGAAAATACTTGCTTCCCGCATCTAAGTCGTAGTTGCTTGACTGATCTATCTTTTTATATGTGGTGATAGAGCTTAGATCTACACTGTCAAAATTATAAGTGGCGTTTAGGGCGATGGAATTTGACTTTTCAAGTGAGTGTGTTTCACTTTCAAGCCTTGTTGTTTTGACATCGTCTCTTTTGAAGCTTTTAAATTTGTCATAAGGGATTACTATGCCGTCCGTGCCGTTAAATTTCTTGTAGTATCTATCCGCAAAAAGCTTTAAAGATAGCCTATCCGTAGGTATAAATTTCAAATTTAGTCCGAAGTTGTTAAGCTCTTTGCCGTTTGATTTTTTGCCTGTTATCTCGTCAGTGATCCAGCCTTGATCTTTGGATGCTGAGCCGTTTAGCCCAAGATATAGCACGTCATCTACAAGTGCGCCGTTTGCCTCAAAGGTGCCGACTCTGTATTTATATGAGCCATACTCTGCGCCGACACTTCCCGACCACTCGTTGCTAGGCTCTTTTAAGACCACGTTGATAACGCCGCCGATAGAGTCTTTACCGTAGATCGCACTTGACGGACCTTTTAGGATTTCGATTCTCTCCACGTTTGTGATAGGCACGTATGCTCCAAATTGATTACCGTGCGCTACACCATTTATGAAGATCGTTACAGGATTTGTTCTGGTAAATATCGAGCCGTTAAGCCCTCTTGTAAAAATTCCTCCGTGAAGCCCCGTTGTGGTCGATATACTTGGCACGCTTTTTAGCAGGTCTTCTATGGTTTTTATACCCTTTTCCTCTACTTCTATACTGTCAATCACACTGATACTTTGTGGGATATCTTTTAGTTTTTCCTCTATTTTGTTTGCTGTTACTTTAACCTCGCCAAGAGATACGCTCTCTGTTGCAAAGATATACGGGCATGCCGCTAAAGAGATAACGGCTGCAACTTTTAAGTATTTAGCTTTCACTTTAACTCCTGATTGTAAAAATATTTAAGTTTCATTTTACTATAATGGGATAATTATTATCAATACAAAAATATCGCTAAAAGGATTAAAAGATAGCGTTAGTTGGATTATTTTCAAATTTGTGGAGAGACTATGAGTGAAAGCAGAAAGCTTGATAAATTTTTTGATGAATTTGAGTGTAGAGTCGAATTTGGCGAAGAGAAAAAATATAAAGAAATTTCATTTAAAGATGAAAATTTAAACTGCGAACTTGAGTATTACGAGACGGGAAGCGGGCTTGGTTACTGCTCTTACGATATAAGATATAGCGAAAATTTAAGGTATCTCTCAAAGAAGAGCCCGCACTCCTTTTTATGCTTTAATGTGGGGCAGAGTGCAAACAGCTTAAGCTGGTCAAAAGATAGCCTTGTTTTAAAGCCGGGACAGCTGTGTATGGGCAGTATAAACGATAGCTTTATGGCGACAAGCAAACATCAGGGTAAAAGCTACAAGAGCCAGTCGATAATAATTGAAAATTCGCTCATCCAAGAGCTTGGAATTTTTAAAATTTTAAGTAGCGATGATGAGTTTTGCGCTAGGATAATAGATACAAATTTGACTCAAAATTTGATACTAAAAGAGCTCGCAAACTCTAAAATTTATAGCGGAAAGATGAGAGAAATTTTTATAGAGTCTAAAATTTTAGAGATGGTTTATAAAAGCTTTGCGGAAGTAAAAGCCCAAGATAGCGACAAATTTAGATATAGTGAAGATGATTTGAAACTGATACATAAAGCAAGAGAAATTTTGCTTAAAGATATACAAAATCCACCAACCATAAAAGAGCTTGCAACTCTTTGTGCTACGAACGAATTTAAGCTTAAAAATGGGTTTAAACACTGCTTTAACACGACGATTCATAGAGCTTTGCAAGATGAGCGCCTAAAGATAGCTAAAAGCCTTCTTGAACAAAACGATATAAACGTAAAAGAGGCTGCAAAGATAGTGGGATATAGCAGTTTCGCGCATTTTACTAAGATATTTAAAGAGAAATTTGGCGTATTGCCTATGGAAATTTTAAGAGGCGGTAAATTTTAGCTTTTTAAGCTAAGTTTTTGAGCTTAGGAAATTACCTGCTATAATGGCTGAAATTTTACAAGGAGAAAATATGCCAAAAGATGCAAACGGAACAGAACTAAACGCCGGAGATAACGTAACTTTGATAAAAGATTTAAAGGTAAAAGGCGCAGGCGCTACTCTTAAAAGAGGAACGATAGCAAGAAATATAAAGCTAACCGGCAATGATAAAGAGGTTGAGTGTAGGATAGATAAGATGGGTGTTATCGTACTTAAAACCGAGTTTTTAAAGAAGGCGTAAGTTAAAATTTAATCTTTACAAAGCGATATGTCGGATCAAATCTAAAGGTAAGCAGATTTTGTAAAATCCCAAATAGGCTTAAAAATGTAACAAAACTGCTTCCTCCGTAGCTGTAAAACGGAAGCGGAATACCTACAACCGGAGCAAATCCAATAGTCATCATAATGTTTACACTTACATAGATAAATATCAAAATTCCAATTCCAGTCGTCACCACTTGCGTGAAATAATCATCTTTAAGACCGTAGTTTAGGCTAAGCAGATGGGTGATTAAAAATCCGTAAAACATCATCAGCGTAAATGCCCCCAAAAAACCAAATCTTTCAATGGTATATGAAAAGATAAAATCACTAGTTGCAATTGGCAAAAATTTAAAGTGCGTTTGAGTGGCTTCATCTTTTGGTTTGCCCGTGAGACCACCGCTTCCTATGGCGACTATGCTTTGGCGAACGTGATAGCTTGATTCTTCGCTTAAAAAATCATTGATTCTTTTTTTCTGATAGTCGTGCAAATTTTCATATATTAAAGGAGCCAATATGACTATACCGGCGGCTATGCTAAGCCATATTTTTTTATTTACCCCTATGATGAATAAAATCGCATATCCCATAATTATAAGGATCAAAGCAGTGCCAAGATCAGGCTCTTTCATAATTAAAAATGCAGGTAGGATTATGTATATACTAAGTCTTAAAAAATCCTTGAGCCCATAACCGTTAATTCCCGGAGGGCGATGCTTTACTAGGTATGCCATCATAAGTAAAAATGATGGCTTGATTATCTCTGATGGCTGAATAGTAAAATGCACAAAAGGGATTTCAAGCCAGCGTTTTGCTCCGAGTTTTGTTACTCCAAATAGATCAACACTTATTAAAAGCGCTATACATAGCCAGTAAAATGCCGGTATGAGCCATTCAAGCCTCCTTATGGGAAGCAGGAAAAAAAATGTAAAAGCGAGTAGTCCTATGCTGAAATATATAAGCTGTTTATTTGATAGAATAGAATTTGCTTCCGAAACTAAAATATATGATAAAATTATAATAGGTAGTATCAAGATTGGTTGAACAAAGTCAAAATGAGTTAGAATTCGCCTATCAAGTCTTATCAAAATTTCGCCTTTTTTAGCGGAATTATAACACCAAAAAGGAAACGGTTGAATCAAATATCTGTAAAAGAGAGTAAAGATATAGGCAAAAGATTAGATCTATTTTTGTCTGAAGAGCTTAAAATCTCAAGAAATCAAATTTTAAATTTAATTAAAAATGGCTGTGTAAGTCTAAATTCAAAGCCCATATTAAAGGGCTCGGCTAAGCTTAGTCTAGATGACGTTATAGATGTAAAAATTTTAGAATCAAATGATGAAAATTTAAATTTTAGTGCGGAATTTGAAGTGTCTATTTTGTATGAAGATGATGATTTGATAGTACTTAATAAGCCGCCAAATTTAGTTGTTCATCCAGCTCCGAGCGTTAAAGAGGCTACGCTTGTAGACTGGCTTGGAAAGAAAGGCTTTTTACTATCTACTTTAAGCGGAGAGAGTAGAGCGGGCATTGTTCATAGGCTTGATAAGGGCACTAGCGGAGCTATAGTCGTGGCTAAAAACAACCGTTCACACGTAGCGCTTTCGGCTCAGTTAAGCGATAAGACAATGGGCAGAATTTATCTTGCGATTACTGATTTGCCACTTAAAGAGGAGTGTGTGATAGAGCGAAAAATAGGGAGAAATCCGAATAATCGTTTAAAAAAAGCTATTACAATTGACGGAAGAAGCGCTAAGAGTGCCTTTGTAAATTTGATTCAAGAGAGCGGAGTAAATTTAATAGCAGCTAAGCTTTTTACCGGCAGAACTCATCAGATCAGAGTTCATTTAGCCAGCATTAACCGCCATATTTTGGGCGATACTTTATATGGGTTTAAGAGCGAAAACGATAAAATAAAAAGAGTTATGCTCCACGCCTACGGGCTTTACTTCACTCATCCCAATACAGGTAAAAGGATGGAATTTGTAGCTCCGCTTTGGGATGACTTTAATGAAATTTTATTTAATAAATTTAATAAGGAGATAGTTTATGAAAAGATCGATTTTAAAAGGCTTGATGCTATCTTTGGCAGTTGTAATCACTGGCTGTGTCTCGCCTAGTACACCTACACAAATCAATTCAAATTTGCCCACTGTTACTAGTTTAAAAACTATTAGCGATATGACTGAAATAGGCTTTGAATGGACTCCTACTACTACAACAGATGTAGCAGGATACTATCTTTACAGATCAAATTCTAACGAAAACAGCAGTAAAATGAAGGTTGTGGCCGATATAAAAGATCGCTTTGCAAGTCATTATGTGGATTCAAATTTGGCTCCAGAGACTACATATTCATATGAGATGAGAACTTATAACGCAAACAAGCAAATTTCAAATCCAGGTGTAGTTATAAGTGCAAGCACTAGACCTCTTATAGAGTCGGTGCCTTTTTTAAGAGCTCTTACTAATTTGCCGGAACGTGTGAAGTTAATATGGCGTCCGCATCCTGATTTAAGAGTGGCGTCTTATATAGTGGAAAAAGCAGATATTGGTAAAGATAATTGGAGACAGATAGCAGAAATTAAAGGAAGGCTTCATGCCGAATATATCGATGATAGCGTAAAATCAGGCAGAGGGTATAAATATAGAGTTTTTGTAAAAACAAGCACGGGAGTTATATCTAAACCAAGCGAGATAGTTGATTCTACTACAAAACCCCTTCCAAACAAAGTTGTAAATATACAAGCTACTACAAATGCTCCAAAAAAGATTATTATCACATGGGATAGCGTGGCGAGCGAAGACTTTGGATACTACAAAATTTATAGCACTTCAAATAAATTTTTGCCATATACATATCTTGCTAAAACCAAAACAAATAGCTACGAGGATTTAATTAACGAAAATGGCGCTACAAGGCTATATAAGATTACTATTGTAGATAAAGACGGACTTGAGTCTAAAAAGCCCGATGAAGCCGTTACAGGATCAACTCTGGCGGCCATAGACGCTCCTATAATATCATCCATAGTAGCTGATAGTTCAGCTGTAAAAGTTCAGTGGAGCGGACCAAAAGAGGCTAGAAGCTATACTGTAATCAGGGAAGGCGGAGAAGGAGAGAGAAGATTTACAAATATAACTAGTAATGAATTTATAGATACTGATGTCAATTATAGTCTAAAATATACATATAAAGTTATAGCTATAGACGAGTATGGCATAAGTTCTGATGAATCCCATAAAGCTATGGTAATTATAGAATAATGCCAAATTTTATAACTAAAAATTTAAAATCTTTAGCCTATCCGATTATTCAGGATGAGGTGGTTTTTGCATGGGAAGCAAGAGGCAGAAACTCTACTATTATCTATACTCAAAGTGGAATTGAAGAGTTTTTTGTGACTTTGAAAGAGCATAAAAATGGCTTTTTAGTAAAAGGCGATAAGATCACGAGACCTGCTCAAGTAGGGCTGCTGCAAAAGGCTTTGGTTAAATTTAAAGAGCTAAATTGCCAAGAAGTTTTAAGTGAGGCAATAGCTGTAAAAAAAACTCATTTAACGCAAAAAACTACTTATATTTCAGATACTAAAGAGCTTTTAAAAATTTTAAAAGAGCCAAGGCTATCTAAAATTTTTATAGAGATAGGATTTGGTTCCGGTAGACATCTACTCTGGCAAGCAGAAAAAAACCCCGATGCTTTGGTCATAGGCATAGAGGTCTATAAGCCATCTATCGAGCAGGTCGCAAAGCTTGCAAAGAGTAAAAATTTAAACAATGTAGTTCTTATCAATAGCGATGCTAGGTTGCTTTTGTCCTTGATCGATTCAAATTTCATAGATAAAATTTTTCTTCACTTTCCTGTGCCCTGGGATGACGCTCCTCATAGGCGAGTAGTTTCTGAAAAATTTATAAAAGAGTGCGAAAGAACTCTTAAAATAGGCGGTAGATTCGAGCTTAGAAGTGATAGCAGAAATTATACAGAGTACACTATATCTCAGCTTTTAAATTTGCATAGCTCAAAACTTATTGTGGATAAAAATAAATATCTTAATGTTTCAAGTAAATATGAGGATAGATGGAAAAAACAGCTTAAAGACATATATGATGTAACTTTTGAGTGCGAAATAAAAAGCGAGCCCTTAAAAACACTTAGCGAGATGAAATTTGAAGGCGGTTACGATATCAAGGCTATATCTAAAAATTTTAAAAATATAATTATTAAAAAAGATGACTGTTTTTTGCATATTGAAGAGAAATTTGAAAAAAGCGAGGATGAAATTTTGCTTCGCATATCTTTTGGCGCATTTTCTCAGCCAGAGCAGTGTTATCTACTGCTCACTCCTAAAAGGTGTGAATACTTTATCAAAAAGCCGCTTTTAACGAGAGAAAATTTAGAGGCACATTTTGCACTAAAGGAGTATTTGGCTAATGCAAAAGATTATTAGTTCCAGAGGTCTTTCGCTAGGTTATAATCAAAATGAGCTTATAGTTCAAAATGTGGATTTGGATATTAGCGCTAGCGATTTTGTAATAATAACGGGTAAAAGTGGTAGCGGAAAATCTACTATAATTAAGTCGCTTTACGGAGAGATTAAGCCATACTCCGGCTCTCTTGAAGTTTGCCTTGCCAATATGAACGGGATAAGTCAAAAAAAGCTTAGTGAGGTTAGGCAAAAAATCGGAATCATATTTCAAAACTACCGCTTGATAAATGAGTGGAGTGTCGAGAGAAATGTGATGCTACCGCTTATGATAAAGGGGCTTGCGCATAATGTATGTAAAAATCAAGCACATAAGCTGCTAAAGCATGTAAATTTACTACACAAGGCTCATAAATTTCCACTTGAACTAAGTGGAGGGGAGCAGCAGCGTGTGGCTATGGCTAGAGCTTTGGCTCATAATCCAAATCTGCTCTTATGCGATGAACCTACCGGAAATTTGGATGATTATTCAAGCGATGTTATATGGTCGCTTTTGCGTTCTGCAAGGGAATTTTTAGGCACTTGCGTGGTAGTAGTAACTCATAAAATCCCATCTACCTTAAGGGTGCATTATCGTCACTTCGTGATAGAAAACGGAGGTGTGCATGAGATCTCTTAAGAATCATTTTGGAGTTATCTTTCCTCTTGTTGCTCTTCTTTTTTGTATCCAGTTTATAACTCTTGTGGGTAATGTCATAAAAGATTATGAAAAACTGATGAGTGAGGATTATAACATCATAGTAGTTAGCTCAAAAGATCTGAATAGCTCTAATATAAAGCCTTTGGTAAGTGATTTTGAATCCATCGAGAGATTGGGTACAAAATCGGTTTTAGATAGACTTTCTAAAGATATTTCAGCCAAAAATTTAAATATTTTACAGAACTCTTTGCCTAAATTTTACTCCATTAAACTGCAAATTTTTCCAAGTGTTGAATATATGGAGGAGATTAAAGCAAAGCTTCTGAAAGTAAATGGCGTTAGTAGAGTGGAGACATTTTCAAAGACTCATAATAAGATTTATAAAATTTTAAATCTAATTAAAAAAATATCTGAAATTTTTTCTATTTTAATTGTTATTTTAGGACTTATGCTAGTGCTAAAACAGATGAGAATTTGGCTATACGAGCATAAGGAACGAATAGACATCATGACTCTTTTTGGCGCATCTTTTTGGCTAAAATCAGGAGTGCTATATAAGATGGCTGTAGTTGATTCTATTATTGCTGCTATTATTGTTACCGTATTTTACTATTTGCTGCCTGATTTTAATGTTGTAATTTTTATGATGGATGAGGTTAGTTTAAAAATTCCTAATGTGGACATAATATATGAAGGAGGTAGGCTACTTGCCATATCTTTGGCGCTTAGCATAATAGCAGTTTCTTTGGTTATGAGAGAGGCTAAAAAGAACAGCATATGAAAATTTTACTATTTTTATTATTTTTTTTAGGAGCATCATTTTGTGCTAGTACTGATGATAAAATTAAAGTGCAGACGTCATCTTTGCAACTTTCAAATCAAATAGCAAGTAAGCTAAATAAAAAATTAGATGACTTAGCTAAAGACATCAAGGATGGAGAGTCGGAACTAGAGAAAATAGATTCTAAAATGAAAGAGTTATTAGCTCAGATTGCTGAGCTTGAAAATAGAGCAAGCAGTGCAAATAGCGAGCTTAAAAAGCTAAATGAACAAAATAGCGAACTCTTGCAAAATCAAAGACTTATAGAGCAAAATATGATACGTATAATATCAGATCATTTTGCGTTTGATCTTATTGCACCAAAAGAGTATGAGGACAGCAACGAAAGCATAATCGCAACTGAAATTTTGGTTAATTTAAATAGCGTGATAAAAGATGATTTCAAAAATTTAGTTAAGGATTATGAAAAGACCACAAATTCAATCAAAGATCAAAATGATAAGATACAAAATATACAGGCTGATTTAAAAACTTATAAACAAAAGCGAACGGAGCTTGCGTTGCTTCAAAGTGAACAGTCTAAGACCGTGGCTAATTTAAAGCAAGATAGGCAGAGCTATTCTAAAAAATTATCTATGATTCAAGAGCAGCAAAAAGAGATAAGAAAGACTCTAGAGGAGCTTAAAATAGTCGCAAGACAAGAGGTTGAAGAGGCAAAGAGGCTAGCGGAGCAAAAAGAAGCCGAAAAAACAAAAAAAGATAAAAAGCATAAAAAAGATAAAGATACTAAAGATGAAAAAAACAATGGTTCTGTTAAGCAAGTGGGCTCAAGCTATCAGGCAAGTTTAGTGAAAAAATATAGCGGAGAAAAGACGATAGCCCCTCTTGATAGCTTTACTGTTAAGCAAAAATTCGGAAACTATATCGATCCTATATATAATATTAAAATTTTTAATGAGTCCGTAGTGCTAAGCTCTCAAACCGCTGATGCAAAGGTAAAAAGCGTATTAAATGGCAAAGTTGTATTCGCAAAGGATACGGCTATGCTGGATAAGGTTGTAATTATAGAAAATGCAAACGGAATTCATACTATCTATGCACATCTTAGCCAAATAGCGCCTACTGTAAAAGTTGGCAAAAAGGTTCAAAAAGGCTATGTCATAGGACGAGTATCAAAAGATCTAACATTTGAAGTAACTCAAAAAAATTACCATATAGATCCGCTTGAAATGATAACCCTTAAATAGATATTTGAGATAAAAGATTAGCAGAATTTAAACACTTTTTTGCTAAAATGCTTGAATTTTAAGGAGAATTTATGGAGCGTAAAAAGCGAATTTTAGTCAAATTTTCGGGTGAGGCATTAGCTGGAGAGAGTGGGTTTGGTATAGATAATTTAGTTTTAAAATTTATCGCCAAGCAGATAAAAGAGCTTGTGGAAAACGGCGTTGAAGTAGGCATAGTTATAGGCGGCGGAAATATTATAAGAGGTGTGAGTGCCGCAAAAGACGGTATCATCAAACGCACAAGCGGCGATCATATGGGTATGCTTGCAACCGTTATAAACTCAATTGCCATGAGAGAGGCGCTTGAAAAATCGGGTCTAAGCGTTCGCGTTCAAAGCGCCATCAAGATGGAGGCGATTTGCGAAACATTTATCGTGGGACGTGCACAAAGACACCTTGAAAAAGGACGCGTGGTAATCTTTGCCGCAGGAACGGGAAATCCGTTTTTTACAACTGATACGGCGGCAACTTTAAGGGCTATCGAGATCGATTCGGATATGATTATCAAAGCCACGAAAGTTGATGGAGTTTATGATAAGGATCCGAAGAAATTTGACGATGCAAAACTGCTAAGAGAGCTTACTTACGAACTGGCAATGAACGACAACATCAAGGTTATGGACGATACAGCCATAGCGCTTGCTAAGGATAACAAACTGCCGATTTTAGTATGCAATATGTTTAAGGACGGAAATTTATTAAGCATTATTAAAGGTGATGAAAACGCACTTTGTTCGGTAGTAAAAAATTAAAATAAAGATTAAGGAGAAATAATGAGAATAGAAGAGGTAGCCGCGAAAGCATTAAAAACGGTTGAAGGTGATAGATATAAGCTATCTTTAGTAGTGGCAAAACGCGCAGAAGCTTTGGCTGCAGGAGCTAAAAGTTTGCTTGATAAAGATGTAAGCAAGATGAAATTTGCAGATATTGCACTTTGCGAAATTGCCGAAGGAAAAATTAGTCTAGAGGCTATCATTGAAACAGCAAAATAGCGGGATTTTTTTAGAACAACTCATTGAAGATATAGTTGTTTGTAAGGATGTAGCCGGCGCTAGAGATATTTTAGCCTCTCTTTGTAATATTACCCCAAACATAGAAAAGGCTATTAGCTGCTGTATAACATCTCATGCTGGGCAATTTAGAAAGAGCGGAGAGCCTTACGCGATACACCCTATATTGGTATCTTCTATCGTGGCTCATATGGGTGGTGATGAGAGTATGATAATATCTGCTATCTTGCACGACGTAGTGGAGGATACGGATTGCTCTACTGAGACTGTCAGAGAGGAATTTGGAGAAGAGGTAGCAAAGCTGGTAGAGGGACTTACTAAAATTGTAGCCATTAGGGAGGATAAGCTGGCCAGTTCTGAGTCAAACGAGCGTCTAGCAGCCTCTGCTATGACATTTCGTAAGATGCTTTTAGTGTCTATTGAAGATGTTCGTGTGCTTGTAGTAAAGCTTTGCGATAGACTTCATAATATGATAACCCTAGATGCTTTAAGACCCGAAAAGCAAAAGCGAATCGCAGAAGAGACCCTTATGGTTTATGCTCCTATTGCTCACAGACTAGGAATCTCTTCCATAAAAAATATACTTGAGGATATAAGTTTTAAATATGCACTTCCTGAAGAGTATAAAAAAATAGACAAATATGTAGATGAGCATAAGCAAGAGCTTCAGTTAAAGCTAAATTCGTTTATAGAAAAGATTAGTCAAATTTTACTTCAAAACGGTTTTAATGAAAGCAGTTTTGATATACAAAAGCGTGTAAAGCATCACTATTCCATCTATCTTAAGATGCAAAGAAAGGGAATATCCATAGAGGAGGTTTTAGATCTTCTTGCAGCTAGAATTTTGGTCAGAGAGCCTCAGGATTGTTATTTGGCACTCGGGCTTTTGCATATAAATTTTAATCCTCTTATATCAAGATTTAAGGACTATATCGCACTTCCTAAGCAAAATGGATACCAAACTATTCATACTACAATTTTTGATAATAAAAGTATTTTTGAAGTCCAAATTCGCACCTTTGATATGCACAAAACCGCAGAATACGGAGTTGCAGCCCACTGGAAGTATAAAAGCGGAGGTTTTTTAAATCCTAAGCTTGATTGGCTAAGTGATATCGGTATGCAAAACGAGGGTGAAAATAATCCTGAAGAGCTATATGAGTATGCAAAAGATAGCCTATACGTAGAAGATATTGCCGTTTATTCGCCAAAGGGAGATATTTTTACTCTGCCGCGCGGAGCTACTGCACTTGATTACGCTTATGAGATTCATACAGAGATAGGACTGCATGCCAAAGAGGCTTATGTAAACCGCATTAGAGTTTCGCTTCTAACCGAGCTAAAAAATGGAGATATAGTAAATATTGTCACAGGAGACGAGCCAAAATACCGCTGCTCTTGGCTTGGAAGCGTAAAAACAGGCAAGGCAAAGGCTACCATAAGATCGCTTTGTAAGCAGAAAATCAGGGATATAAATAATATCATCGCACTTGAAATTTTAAGTGGAATTTTTGGGGTATCTACTAATAGAATCCTTGTTTGGTTAGAGAGTGAAAAGATGACAAAAAGAGTATTTAGAGCCGCCTATGACTCCGTATACCTTCAAGATGTCGTAAATGCTCTTAAAAAATATATAAAAAAAGATCGTCCATTTGCTCTTGCTTTAACAGATAAATATCTTGTTAGAAAGCAGAAATTTGATCATATAGTTATCTATTCAAACCATAAAATAAGTAGTGTAGAGTTTGATTACTGTTGCAATCCAAAAAGAGGCGATGATATTATGGGCTTTAGAAATGATCATCATGTAACCGTTCACCATAAGCTATGTGAGCGTGCTATGAAGTTAGCCGAAGATAAGAATGAGATGATTTTTGTAAAATGGACTAGAAATGCCCCTCATAGATATAAAATCATCCTAAGTCTTGAAAATCGCCGTGGTTCTTTGGCTGAGTTTTTAACATATATAGCTAGGTTGCAAGTAGATCTCGTTACTATAACGCTTTCTGAAGCAAACGACATTGCTGCGGATGTATTTAATCTAACTATAGAGCTTAATGAAAATTTGGATGTGAACGAAATTAAAGATAGACTAAGAGATCGTTATAAGATAATGGAATTCGTATCTCTTGATGATGCGTATAATTAAAATTTAAGGAGAAGAAGTGGCTGATATTGCAAAAATTATAGACGAGATAAAAAAGGGTGTTGCAGAGATAATTGGCGAAGAGCAGGTTATAGAGCTTGTAAAAAGATATTATGAAAAAGGCGAAAATTTTTATGTAAAAGCAGGCTTTGATCCTACTGCGCCAGATCTTCACCTAGGTCACTCCGTAGTGCTTACTAAAATGGCATTTCTTCAAAAGCATGGGGCTATAGTGCAGTTTTTAATAGGAGATTTTACTGGTCAAATAGGCGATCCAAGCGGTAAATCAGCCACTAGAAAGAAACTTGATAAAGAGACTGTGGCTAAAAACGCCAAGACTTATGAAGAGCAGGTTTTTAAAATTTTAGATCCTAAAAAAACTGTCATAATGTTTAACTCAAAGTGGTGTAACGAGCTTGGAGCGGCAGGTATTGTTGAATTAACAAGTACTTTTCCCGTGGCTAGAATGCTTGAGCGTGATGATTTTGAGAAGAGATTTAAGGCCGGCAGCTCCATATCCATAAGTGAGTTTTTATACCCTCTTTTACAAGGCTATGATAGTGTGGCGATGAAATGCGATATAGAGATGGGGGGAACAGACCAGAAATTTAACCTTTTAATGGGCAGAACCCTGCAAAGAATTTATAATATCGGAAAAGAGCAAGCGGTTATAATGATGCCACTTCTCGAGGGGCTTGACGGCGTAAATAAGATGAGTAAAAGCTTGGGTAATTATATAGGAGTAACGGATAATGCAAATGATATGTTTGGTAAAATTTTAAGCATTAGCGATGATCTTATGTGGAGATACTATGAGCTTTTGAGTGATAAAAGTGTGGATGAGATAAAGAGTCTAAAAGATGATGTTGATAGTGGCAAAGCACATCCAAAGGCTGTAAAAGAGGCTCTTGCATTAGAAATAACGGCACGCTATCATGGCGAATCGGTTGCCAACGAGGCTAAGGCTGAATTTGACCGAGTTCATACTCAAAATCAAATTCCGGCAGAGCTTGAAGAATTTAATCTTAAGGCTCCAGTTTGGATAGTCGAGGCTTTGGTTCATTGTAAATTAAGCTCTACAAATTCTCAAGCAAGACGAGATATAAGTGCAAATGCGGTTAGTATAGATCAAAAGAAAATTTCCGATGAACAGTTAAAACTTGGCGTTGGAGAGTATATTTTACAAGTAGGCAAGAGAAAATTTGCAAAACTAAAGGTAGTAGATGGAGTTTAAATCGATAAAAATTGGAAAATATGAGATAAAGTACCCGATAATTCAAGGCGGAATGGGGCTTGGTATAAGTTGGGACAAGCTGGCTGGCAACGTAAGCTTGGAAGGAGGACTAGGAGTAATAAGTTCTGTTGGTACCGGATATTATGAAAATAGAGCACATATAACCAAAGAGCTAAATTCAAAACCGCTTGGAAGTGAAAATTTCTATTCACGTGAGGGTCTTAAGGCTGTCATTGATAATGCTAGAAAAATTTGCGGAGATCTGCCTCTTGGAGTAAATATACTATATGCCAGCAACGATTATGCTAGAACTGTAAAAGATGCCTGCGAACACGGTATAAACATAATAATAAGTGGAGCCGGACTTCCTACAAACCTACCTGAATTTACACAAAATTTCAAAGATGTAGCACTAGTACCGATAGTCTCTTCTGCTAAAGCTTTAAAGATAATATGTAAACGTTGGACAATGAGATATAACCGTCTCCCTGATGCTGTGATTTTAGAAGGACCTCTTAGCGGAGGACATCAAGGCTTTACATACGAGCAATGCCTAGATCCAGAGTATCAACTTGAAAATCTAATAAAACCTGTTAAAGATGAGATAAAAGAGTGGGGCGATTTTCCGCTTTTTGCGGCGGGCGGCATCTGGGATAAAGATGATATAAAAAGAGTCTGTGATCTCGGTGCTGACGGAGTGCAGATGGGAACGAGATTTATAGGTACTCACGAGTGCGATGCGAGCAAAGATTTTAAGGATGCGATATTGAATGCGAAAAAAGAGGATATCGAGCTTATTAAAAGTCCGGTTGGATATCCTGCACGCGGAGTAAGGACTAATTTATTAGACTTAGTGGATAAAAAGGCTGGTCCAAAGATAAGTTGTATCAGTAATTGTGTGGCGCCTTGTCAACGCGGCAAAGAGGCTAAAGAGGTCGGGTATTGTATAGCCGATAGGCTTTTTGACGCATTTTCAGGAGTTAAAGAAACCGGACTATTTTTTACTGGTGCAAATGGGTATAAGCTAAACGAGATAATCAGTGTAAAAGAGCTTTTTAAAAAACTAATACATGGCGAAAATAATTAGGGTTATTTTATTTTTTTTGTTTATTGCTACAGTGGGAATTTGCTCTACTTTTGATGCTAGGATAAAGAATTTTGACGATAAATTTCTAAAGGCAAATAAAACTATCAAGCTTGAACTCCATCAGGATATGAAGGGATTATATATAAAGTCGGTCGTAGATAATGATGATAAAATCAGAGTCGAGATATTAAAAAGACTGATTGAAAGCTCAAAAGCATTAGGATTAGGCTCTAATCCGTATGAAAGAGAGCTGGAGTCATTAGTACAAGCGGCCCAAAAAGATAGTAAAAATAATAAAAAGTTACAAAAAGAGTCAAAGGGATCAAATCAGCCATTAATAACAGCTAAAGAAAATTACTCAAATAAATCAATTCAAATTCTAAAAGTTATCGAACATCCAAATGGCTTGGAGATAAAATTTAGTAGTCCTATTTTTGAAAGTAGTATAAAACATTTTAAACTGAATTCAAAAAACCATTTTAGAAATGTGTATGACTTAAACAGAGTCTGGATAAGTAAGCCTCAAGCTTTTAAAAATATAATATCTGATGAGATCAAAGTAAGCCAGTTTGATAAAAATACTATCAGAGTCTTATTTTCTCACAAAAAAGAGCAAAAAATAAATTTCAAAATAAAACAAAATTCTATATTTTTCGCGCTTGATAAAGTAGAATTGGAAAATTTAGCATCAAATTCAAAAAGTCAGCAAAAAACTGAACTTAAAGACGATAAGAGTAAAAAACAAAATTCTAATCTATCTAAAAAAATAGTTAAAACTAAGATTAGTACATCAAACAAGATCATAGTCCTTGACGCAGGACACGGTGGCGATGATCCTGGCGCGATAGGCGGCGCAAAACTTAAAGAGAAAAATATCGTCTTAAGCATAGCTCTTAAGGCGGGAGATGAGCTTAAAAAGCGCGGATACAAGGTGTATTACACCCGCACGAAAGATAAATTTATCAACCTTAGAAGCAGAACAAAGCTTGCAAACGATAAACTCGCCGATCTTTTCATATCCGTTCATGCAAATGCCGCACCAAATAAAGAAAAAGGCGCTGTTATGCAGGGTATCGAGACGTTTTTCCTCTCTCCTGCAAGAAGTGAGCGCAGCAAAAACGTAGCCGCACTTGAAAACAAATCAGACATAGATGAGATGAATTTCTTCTCCAAGCAGACCTTTTTAAACTTTTTAAACAGAGAAAAGATCATCGCTTCAAATAAGCTTGCCATAGACATTCAGAGAGAAGTGCTCGCACGCACCAAAAAGATAAACTCAAAAGTCGTCGACGGCGGAGTGAGAGAAGCGCCGTTTTGGGTGCTGGTAGGCGCGCTTATGCCTGCCGTTTTGATTGAGGTGGGGTACATCTCGCACCCTGATGAGGGCAAACTCATAGGCAAATCAAACTACCAAGATGCGATCGCTAAAGGTATCGCTGACGGCGTTGATGTCTATTTTGCAAATCAGCAATGAAAACAGCCAAAATTTCTTTTAAAGAGGGCATCGCATATAGCGAGAATTTTGGCGACATATACTTTAACAGCGACGATCCTGCAGGCGAGAGTAGATATGTATTTGCCAGTGCGATTGATGAAATTTGGGATAGTAAGCAGAAATTTATCATCGCCGAAGCGGGCTTTGGAGCAGGGCTTAATTTTTTAACAACACTAAACAAATTCAAAAACTCAAACAAATTTTTGCATTACGTCAGCATTGAAGCAAATCCTATAAGCAAGGAAGATCTTGCTAAAATTTATGAAAATTTAGGCGTTTTTAACGAGCTTTCAAGTGAGCTTATAAGCAACTATCCGCCTCTTATACGAGGATTTCATCGGCTAAATTTTGCAAATTCACGTATCACTCTTGATCTGTGCTTTGGCAAGATAGATCAAATTTTGCCCGAGCTTGATTTTAAGGCCGATATCTGGTTTATGGATGGGTTTGCACCCAGCAAGAATTCCGATATGTGGAGTGACGAGGTCTTTAAAGAGGTTACAAATTTAAGTAAATCTGGAGCGATTTTACGAACCTACTCTAGTGCTAAAGCCGTGCAAAATGCACTTGCTAAAAACGGCTTTAAAGTAAGCTTGCAAAAAGGTTTTGGCAAAAAGCGCAAGATGATAAGCGCCATACTTGAAGCCGCAAGCAACAACGTTAAAAATCCATGGTTTAGTAGATTTGATATCCAAAGTAGCGACAAAACTCCAAAGAACGCACTTATCATAGGTGGCGGAGTGGCAGGATGTGTGAGCGCTTATAAGCTAGCCCAGCTTGGCGTAAAAGTTACCATAGCTGAAAAATGCGAAGACATCGCTACAAACGGCTCCGGTAATCACTGCGGAATTTTGATGCCGCTTATCACAAAGCCTGAAGTAGAGCTTGGCAGGATGCACATGAACGCGTTTTTACAAGCGGTTAGGTTTTATAAAAAGGCTATGAGCAAGACTGAGTGTGAATTTAGGGGGTGCATAGACTATGCACACGATGAAAAGCTTTTAGCAAGGCTAGAAGAGTGGCTTAAATTTGATGATGAAAATGGAGTTTTTGATATAAATTTAAATAGCGCTCCTTATCCTAGTGCCTTTATAAAAGAAGGTGCCAAGGCTAGACCGCGAAAGATGTGCAAGACGGCAAGTAAGTGCGCTGATATCTTGCTTGGATATGAGTTTGAGAGCTATGAGGTTTTGCCTGATGGTAAAATTTCGGCGAAATTTAAAAACGGAAAAGCCATCATTAGCGATATGCTGATCCTAGCTCTTGGCAGCGATAGTATGGAGTTTTTCTCAAATTTTGACATGCAACTTAGCTCGGTTCGCGGGCAGGTCACGCACATAAAAGAGTCCGTAAAGACAAATTTGGCTTTTAGCGCTAAAGGCTATGTCTGCCCTGAGGTTGATGGCGTGCAAGTTGTCGGTGCAACTTATGATAGAAATTTAAAACTTGATGAGTCTAGAAGCAGTGACGATGAGAAAAATTTAGCCGATATAGGTGAGTTTTTGCAGGGTAAGAAGCCTAAAATTTTAGGCTCAAAAGTAGGCTATAGAAGCTATAGCGGAGATAGATTTCCGATTGTCGGAAGGCTTTATGACGACGAATTTTATAAAAATAGTTATAAAGCGCTTCTTTGGACGAAAAATAAAAGCGAAAATTTAAGCGCCAAATATATCCCAAATGTCTATATCAATACCGCTCACGGCTCGCGCGGACTCTGCACCGCCGTGCTTGCGGCTGAGCTCATCTGCGATCTTATGTTTGATCGACCGTTATGTATAGAAAAGAGCCTTTTTGACGCACTTCATCCAGCTAGATTTTTGATACGAAAGCTTAAAAAGGGCATTAAGTAGTTTTTAAAATTTAAACGCGATCTATGCAAATTAATTAGCACTAGCTATATTTATCGCGTCTTATAAAATAACTCGTTATAATAAATCCATGAAAAAGCTTTTTGTCCTTGCTCTTATAATAGTGTTTTTTACCGCTTTTATCTCTATGTTTAGACCGTCGATTCAGACTGAGCCCGGTGGCGTGGCGAGTGCTGCACGCACGATATTTTGGCTTTCGATTTTATATATAATTTATCTAAGCGATCCTGATAATATAAAAGGCATGATAAATTTCTTTAACGCAAATGATTTAGCGCTTGGTTTGCTTATTTTGACGGATATTTATCTTGTTTGTATGGTTTGTGAGGCTGCTCTTTAAATTTGCCAAATTCGCTAGAGTTTGAGTCCTCAAATTTCTTTGAAAATCCGCCGTATTTTTGAGTTTTGCCTCCGTGCATATCTATGATGCCTCTTTCTTGTGAGGCAGCAAGTAATGAGACGCAAGCTGTTAGTATAAGTAGTATTTGTTTCAAATTTTACCTTTTAAAGCCCCAAATTTAGGGGCTTATATTATTTATAGCTTTTTATCGCTTTATCTAAAATTTCTTTTGCCGTATCGGCACACTTAAACTCTTTTACTTTTACCCATTTGTTCGGTTCAAGCATTTTATAGGTTTCAAAGAAGTTTTTTATCTTATTTAGCGTCGCTTCGGGAAGATCTTTGTAGCTTTTTATAGCGTCATATCTTGGATCTATCTTGCTAACCGGCACTGCAAGAAGTTTTTCGTCCATGCCTGCTTCATCTTCCATCACAAGAACTCCGATCAGACGGCAAGGGATGACGCTGCCCGCTTGCAAAGGATACTCGTTAAGCACCAAGATATCGGCAGGATCGCCATCTTCTGCTAAGGTATTTGGCACGAAACCGTAGTTTGCAGGGTAAAACATCGCCGAATAAAGCACGCGATCGACGAAAACCGCGCCGCTGTCTTTGCAAATTTCATATTTTATGTTTGAGCCGTAAGGGATCTCGATAACGGCATTGATCTTATCAGGGTTTGAGCCTGCTTTGATTTTTGATATATCCATGTTTGCTCCTTGTTTTATGTGAGTGTGATTATACTTATTTGCGGCTTTTATTTAAGTTAAATTTGAGTTGTGACACGGCTACCGCTTGATAGCCGTGCGAGTGAATATGAGATGAGCTAAAAGTAAGTTAAAATTATTTGATTATCTCGACAGATTTTACGTCGATAGTTGTTTTCATGAGGTCTTTATCAACTTTTCCTGTAATTCTTATAGGCGTGTTTTCATCTACGGTTACGCCCTTCCAGACATGGTTATCTATCTCGATTTCGATTGTCTCACCGCTTCTGCCGACAAATTCATAATCATCTGATCTGATTTGAGATTTGATCTTGCCTTCAAGAATGACCGGCGCTCCGTCTCTCATATTAAGAGCTTCTTTGATAGTGACTAGCGTCGCACTTCCTTTGCCTGTGAAGCCGCCTTGGTTTTGTGCGGCGTTATTTGTGCCTATAAATCCTCCGCTTGCCAAAAGCGAGCCTGCTAGAAGAGCTGATAGTGTAAGTTTTTTAAGCATTTTATATCCTTTAAATTTTGATTTTATTTTTTAAGCTCCGCTAAATAGAGCAGCCTGATAACTTAGTTTTATAACTTACTATGAAGTTTGTTATAAACTGAAGCGAATTGTAATGCGAATTTGTTAATTAAAAGTTAAGGGGTAATATTGCTTAAAAAATAGTAAATTTGCCACATTTCGCGCTATTTGCAAAGCGTGGCAAATCAAATTTGTGTAGTTTACAGAAGTGAATTTATTAGTTTTCTCATGTCTTGCACGATCTCATCAATCGTTCTTTCGCCGTTTATCTCGTGAAGCAAATTTTTGCCTGAATAAAATTCACGAATAGCGCCGATTGGCTCAAGATATACTTTCATGCGGTTATTAAAGACTTCGTTGTTATCATCAGCGCCTCTTGCACGTCCAAGCACACGCTCTCTGGCTATATCTTCGCTAACGGCAACTTCGATAACGCCTTTTAGCGCGATTTCATCCTGCGCAGAGAGAACTTTATCAAGCTCACTCATCTGCTCGACGCTTCTAGGATATCCGTCAAGCACGACATTTGGCGTTTTGGAGCTTTTTATAGCGCTTATTATCGCATTTACAACCACTTCAAGAGGGACTAAATTTCCTTTTGAGATGTAGCTGTCTATGAGTTTGCCCAGCTCGCTTCCGCTGGCAACTTCTTCTCTAAGCAGATCGCCCGTGGAGTAGTGAGTAAAGCTCTCATCGCCTTTTGCGATCAAATTTGCGTCTGTTGTCTTACCGCTTCCCGGTGCTCCGATTATCAAAAATAGTTTTTTCATCAAATTTCCTTAGTTGGTTTTTTCTCTTAGTCTAAGTCCAAGCTCTCGAAGTTGCTCGGAATTTGCTTCACTCGGCGCTTTTGTCATAGGGCATTGTGCGCGCTGTGTTTTAGGGAATGCGATGACGTCGCGAATACTGGTTGATTTAGTAGCTAGCATCACAAGGCGGTCAAATCCTATCGCGATACCTCCGTGCGGTGGCGCTCCAAAGCTAAGCGCGTCAAGCAGGAAGCCAAATTTCTCTCTTTGCTCGGCTTCGTCTATGCCAAGAAGTTTAAATACCTTTTGTTGAACGTCGTTTTTGTGGATTCTCACGCTCCCTCCACCTAGTTCAAAGCCGTTTAGCACAACGTCGTGAGCTATGGATAGGATATCTTCCAAGTCCTCTTCGTCTATATTTTTAGGCATGGTAAACGGATGGTGCATTGCAGAGTAGCTTCCGTCGTCATTTTGCTCAAACATAGGGAAATCTAGCACCCATAAAAATTCCATTCTGTCTTGATCGATGATCCCCATTTGCTCGGCTAAGAAAATTCTAAATCTTCCCATATAGTCAAGTACTATCTTTTTCTTGCCTGCACCGAAAAATACGACGTCACCAAGTTTTAACTGGCATCTATCAACTATCTCTTGAAGGTCTTTTTCTTCAAAGAATTTGCAAAGAGGACCTTTTAATCCATCCTCTTTCATCTGGAAGTATCCTAGTCCTTGAGCTCCGAATTTGCGGACAAATTCTTCAAATCTATTCATCTCGCGTTTGCTGAATATATTATCTCCGTTTGGCACTTTAAGCGCTTTTATGCGGTTTTTCTTAGGATCTTTTGCGATAGAGCTAAAAATTTCATTTGTCGAGCGAGCAAATATATCAATCACGTCAACCATAGCTAGATCGTAACGAAGGTCAGGTTTATCCGAGCCGTATGTTTCGGTAGCTTCTTTGTAGCTCATGCGTCTAAACGGCGTTTTGACATCATATCCGCAGGCTGCAAAGATGTCTTTTAGAACTTCTTCAGCCATATTTAAGATATCATCTTGTTTAATAAAGCTCATCTCGATATCAATCTGCGTAAATTCAGGCTGGCGATCAGCTCGCAAATCCTCATCTCTAAAGCATTTTGCTATCTGGAAGTATTTATCAAAGCCCGAACACATCAAAAGCTGCTTAAATAGCTGAGGGCTTTGCGGAAGTGCATAAAACTGCCCCGGATATACGCGGCTTGGCACCAGATAATCTCTTGCTCCTTCAGGTGTGGCGCGAGTTAGGATAGGCGTTTCAAATTCTATAAAGCCAAGCCGGTCAAGTGCGTTTCTAGCGGCAATCGCAGCCTTTGAGCGCATTTTAAAGATATTTTGCAAGCGCTCGTTTCTTAAGTCCAAAAATCGGTATTTAAGCCTGATATCTTCATTTACCGAGTTATCGTTGATCATAAACGGAAGCGGTTCGCTTGGGTTTTCAACTATTACTTCGCTAACTACGACTTCGATCTCGCCGGTCTTTAGCCTTGGATTTACAAGTCCTTCACCACGCGCTCTTATCTTGCCTTTAATTTTTAAAACATACTCGTCGCGAACTTTTGACGCTATTTCATGAGCGCTTATGCTATCGGCAGGATCGCAAACCAGCTGGATTAGCCCTGTTCTATCTCTTAAATCGATAAAGATAACTCCGCCGTGGTCTCTATATGTATTGACCCAGCCGCAAAGATCGACTTCTTTGCCGATGTCCGCCGCACTAAGCTCTGCGCAATAATGGCTTCGCATTAGATACTCCTTAAAATTCGTTTTTGAAAGCCTGATTATACTCAAATTTTGCTTTTACCGAGCTTTTAAACCAAAATATGCTACAATCAAAACTATGAAAAAAGAGAGAAATTTAAATATTGCCGATGTAAAAAAAGTCGGAGTTGTAGCTAAGATAAATGCCGATTTGGCTAAAAATTTAAAGACGATTGAGAAAATTTTAGCCAAATACGGTGTAGAAATTTTACTTGAAAAAAGTTGCGCTAAAGAGCTTGATAAGCAGGGTTTTGAGCTAATAAATTTGGCTAAAAATTGTGATTTTTTAATCTCTTTAGGCGGAGACGGTACGATCATCTCAGTTTGCAGACAGAGTGCAGAAATTTCGCCGTTTGTGCTTGGAATTCACGCAGGAAGGCTTGGATTTTTAACCGATATCACGATGGATGAGTGCGAAGAGTTTTTTAAAGACTTTTTTGAGGGAAAATTTGATATCGAAACTCCGTTTATGCTTGATGTATTTATGCATAAAAAAAGTGGCGATACGGTAAAAAAGATAGCCTTTAACGAAGCCGCGATACTAAGCTTGAAGCCAGGCTCTATGGCTCATATCAATGCGCTTTTAAACGGAAAAGATTTTAACTCGTATTTTGGTGACGGCGTTCTTATATCAACGCCGATCGGCTCGACTGCTTACAACATGAGCGCAAACGGACCTATCATCTATCCGTTAAGCGATGTTTTTGCCGTTACTCCGATATGCTCTCATTCACTTACTCAGCGCCCGGTTGTGCTTCCAAGAGGGTTTGAGATGAAATTTAAAACCCAAAGCGATGCTGTTTTGGTTATCGATGGGCAAGATAGGTTTAACATGTCAAATTTAGATAGCATTAGCGTTGCTTTGAGTGAAAAATCGGCAAAATTTATCCGCCATATCGGTAGGGATTACTTTCAAATTTTAAAAGAAAAACTTCACTGGGGTTATAATGATTGAGAGGCTTTTGATAAAGGAATATCTAAATTTTGATAGCGTGGAGCTTAAATTTAAAGAAGGGCTTAGCGTATTTACAGGCGTAAGCGGTGCGGGCAAATCAGTGCTAATGAGCGCTATAATGGCTGTTTTTGGACTTAAGGATAGCGATGCAAAGCTGATTGAAGCGGATGTGGAGTATAAATTCAGTGCCGAGGAGTATGGGATTGAGAGCGAGCAGATAAATACTTTTAAACTGTTTAGAGATAAGGCGACAAGGTATTTTATCAACTCTCAGGCTATCTCAAAGAAAAATCTCGCCTCAATTGCAAAAGAGCATATAAAATATCTGTCCGCCAAAGAGATAAACGAGTTTGAAAACGAGAGATTTTTAAATTTGCTTGATATCGTCGAAAGTAAAAAAAACGGAGAATTTTTAAAATTTAAGCAGGAATTTGAGGCGAAATTTAAGGAATTTGATCAAATTTCAAAAGAGTTGCAAAATATAATAGAAGATGAAAGAAGGATTGAGGAGCTTAAGGAATTTGCAAGCTTTGAGATATCAAAAATAGAGTCTGTTAGCCCAAAAGTAGGCGAATTTGAAGAGCTTATGGAGATAAAAAAACGCCTTAGTAAAAAAGATAAGATAAATGAAGCTTGGAGTAGAGCCGAAGCCGTATTTCATGCCGAAAGAGCAGTCATAGATGCGCTAAATATAAGCGATATAGATGCGAGCTTTTTTGAAGAGTGTATGAACGAGCTTAGGATAGCGCGCGACAACCTAAATATGGATGAGCTTGAAGATATCGATATAGAAGGCGTTTTGGATAGGATCGAGGCACTAAATTCGCTAATTCGCAGATATGCAAGCATTGAAGAAGCGCTTGAAACTTTAAAAAAACGAAAAGCCGAGCTTAGTAAATATGAAAATATAAGCTTTGAAAAAAGCTTGCTTGAAGCTAAATTTAACGCTTTAAAAAGCGAGATTAACGATATGTCAAGCAAGCTTACAAAGGCAAGGAGTGAAAATTTAAAAGAGCTTGAAGAGCTTATAAATTCATATCTTAAAGAGCTTTATATGAGCAAAATCACTCTTAAAATAAGCCAAAAGCCGCTTGATAAATTCGGCGTTGACGAGATAGCTTTGAGTTTAAACGAGACTAATTTAAAAAATTTAAGCTCGGGCGAACTAAACCGCTTGCGACTTGCCTTTATAGCAAGTGAAACGCAAATTTCAGGAAGTGGAGAAGGGGTAATAATCCTTGATGAGATAGATGCGAATTTAAGCGGAAAAGAGGCGATGAGTATCGCAAATGTGCTTTTAAATTTAGCTAAATTCTATCAGATTTTTGCCATCTCACATCAGCCTCAGCTTAGCTCAAAGGCAAATTCTCACTTTTTAGTTGAAAGACAAGGCGAAAAATCAATCGCAAGAGAGCTTAAAAACAGTGAACGCATAACCGAACTTGCCAGAATGATAAGCGGTGAGAAGATAACAAATGAGGCTGTAAATTTTGCTAGGCAACTTTTGGAGGGTTAAAAATTTTATATTTTAACAAGAAAAAAAATGGTAGCATTGAAGAAAATTATAAATTTAATGTGTAATGGATAACTTATATTTATGAAAAAAAGTAGAATTTTAATAGTAGAAGACAACAAGGCATTGGCAAAACTTATTGCAAAAAAGATGGAAGGCAACGTCGAAATGGATATAGACGTAGCCCATAGTATGGCTGAAGCGGAAGTTTTTTTAGCTAAACCAAGCGAATATTTTATAGCCTTGCTTGATCTGAATTTGCCTGACGCTCCAAATGGAGAGATAGTAGATTATGTGATTTCAAAAGGTATTGCGGCGATAGTGCTAACAGGAAGTCTTGATCCTAAGACTAGAGAAATATTTATACATAAAGATATAGTAGATTATGTTTACAAGAGCAACATGGATGATATAAACTATATATTTCAAATGATAAATAGGCTTATTAAAAATAAGCAGTATAAGGTTATGATCATTGAAGATTCGATGCCTTTTAGAAATAATATTAAAAAAATTCTAACAAGTCTTCAGTTTCAGGTATTTACAGCCGCTCATGGCGAGGAGGCTATGAGCTATTTTGCCGATCACCCCGATATAAAGCTTGTTATAACTGATTATAGAATGCCTATTAAGGATGGCCTTGGAGTTTTAAAAGAGCTTAGAAAAGAAAACGACAAGAATAATCTTGGAATAATAGTTATTACATCTCCAAAAGAGGAGGTTAACGCCTCTATATTTCTTAAAAATGGAGCAAATGATTTTATCGCAAAGCCTTTTGAAAAAGAGGAATTTATATGCAGGATACATAATACCATAGAGGCTATAGAAAATATTAATAGAATTGCAAATTTTGCGAATCATGATTTTTTGACAGGTGTTTATAATAGAAGGTATTTTTATGCCAATATGGAGGAGTATTTAAGTAAGCATGAGGAATTCTTTGAACCTTACGCGATAGCTATGCTTGACATAGATCATTTTAAGAGTATTAATGATACATATGGTCATGATGGTGGAGATAAAGTACTGCAATTTTTGGCAAAAAAATTAGTCGATGAGACAAAAGGAAATGATATTGTAGCTAGATTTGGAGGGGAGGAATTTTGTATAGTTCTTAAAAATATCTCCAAAGAAGAGGCTATTAAATTTTTTGTAAATTTAAGATCTAATATTGCGTCTCAATCCATAACTCTAAAAAAAGAGAGTTTTAAATTTACTGTTTCTATCGGTGTTGCATTTGGAAGAAGCGATTATTCTTTAGATGAAATTTTAGAATTTGCAGATGATGCACTATATGAAGCTAAGGAGAATGGTAGAAATAGGGTAGAGGTAGCTGGATGATAATAGATACGCATTGTCATCTTGATGATAATAGATACGATGAAGATCTTGATATGGTTATGCAAAATGCCTATAGTGGTGGCATTGGTGGGGTTTTGATACCTGGTGCTGATATTAAAGATTTACCAAAAGCTGCTAGAATAGCCAATGCTTATAAAAATGTTTTTTTCGCAGTCGGAGTTCATCCGTATCATATAGATGATTTTGATGAGAATGAGTTGCGTAAATTTGCTAATGATGACAAATGCATAGCTGTAGGTGAATGCGGACTTGATTATTTTAGGCTGCCAAAAGATGAGAGTGAGAAATTAGCCGAGAAAGAGTCTCAGAAGAGAGTTTTTAAGGCTCAGCTTGATTTAGCTGTAGAGCTTAATCTGCCTGTAATTTTGCATATTAGAGACTCTAATGAGGATTGTTATAATATATTAAAAGAGTATGCAAGTAGGCTAAAAGGAGCGGTTTTGCATTGTTATAACGCATCGCCATTACTTTTAGAGCTTAGTAAATTTGGAAATTTTTATTTTGGAATCGGCGGAGTTTTAACATTTAAAAATGCTAAAAATTTAGTGGAAATTTTGCCTAAAATTCCAAGGGATAAGTTACTTATCGAAACAGATGGGCCATATCTTTCGCCTGAGCCATATAGAGGTAGGAGAAATGAGCCTTTTTATACGCAATTTGTTGCACAAAGAATGAGTGAAATTTTAGATTTAGAAAAAGAGGAGATAATTAGAATAACCAAGCAAAATGCTAAAATGCTTTTTGGAAATTTTAATACCGAATAAATAAGGAGAAAAATGAGAATTTTAAAAATAGTTTTTTTGTGTATGACCTGTACTATATTTTTATCTGCTTCGACTATGAATAAAAACGTTAAAGATGTAACCGAATTACAAAAAAAAGTATTGAAAGAATTTGACATAGACTATAAATTTCTAACCAGTCCTTACTATAAAACAGTTAAAAATAGTATCAAAGATAGTAAGAAAAAAGAATTTGCAAGGACAATAGAGAACGGATATAAGCATATTCCTGTCTTGCAAAAAATTATTAAAGATTCAGGTATCCCGGAGTCGTTTTTATATCTTGCGATGATAGAATCCGGTTTTTCCAACGAGGTTGTATCAAGAGTTAAAGCCGTAGGTATTTGGCAGTTTATGGCTCCTACGGCTAAGCTTTATGGTCTTAGAGTAGATGAGTACGCTGATGAGCGTAAAGATCCAATAGCTGCCACTATTGCCGCTACAAAGTATCTTCAAAATTTAAAAGATGAATTTGGAAAATGGTATTTGGCTATGATGGCATATAATTGTGGAGGAACTAGGCTAAAATCTGCTATAAAAAAGGCCGGAAGCGATGATATACACGTGCTTCTTGATAGCAAAAAAGGTTATTTGCCAAAAGAAACCAGGGCTTTCGTAACAAAAATTTTAACTGTAGCGAATATAGCTGCCGATAATAATACGCAAGATACAAATAATTCTAATCTAATAGGTGGTGATAAGGCTGTTGAACTAGCAAAGATTGATGTTCCTGGAGGAACTACCTTGATGGAGGTTGGAGACAGTATAGGAGTTAGCTTAAAAAGAATGAAAGAGTATAACTCTCATCTTAAATTCGTATATACTCCACCTACGGATAAGCAATACTATCTATACATTCCTAAAAATAAAAAAAATATGTTTAATGATAATTTTGAGGCCTCCCAAAATCGTAAATTTGAAATTTATACAATAAAAAAAGATGATACTCTCTTGGCTATTGCTCAAAAAACAGGAGTTAGTCATAAGATAATCAAAGAGTATAATAATCTAACATCCGATAAGTTAAAACCAAATGAGAACATAGTAATCCCTACGGAGCAAAACATCAACTATCTTGCCGAATATATAGTAAAGAGCGGAGATAGCCTAAATGAAATTTCTGAGAAATTTGATGTCGCACTTAAAGATTTAAAGGATGCAAACAGTCTAATTAGCTCAAATTCATCTATTGGAGCAAAGCTTGCTACTGCAAAATAGTATCAAATTTGGCCTTTTGGCTATTTTTGTATCTATTTTTTTTACAGGATGCTCTTGGATAGGTATAAATTTTGGCCCTACGGGACCTACAAACGTAAAGATAAATAATTCAAAAGGTGTTCATCAAGCCACCATGCGTCCCTATACCATAAACGGAAAGACATATTATCCGACTATAGTAAGCGTGGGAGATAGGGCAAGTGGAATAGCCAGTTGGTATGGACCGAATTTTCATGGCAAAAAAACCTCAAACGGTGAAATTTATAATATGTATAATATGACTGCCGCGCATAAAACTTTGCCTATGAATACAATGGTGAGAGTTACAAATTTAAAGAACGGCAAAAATATTATAGTTAGAATTAATGATCGTGGTCCTTTTGTGGCTGGCAGGGTTATAGATCTGTCAAAAGTAGGAGCGCAAAAGATAGACATGATAGCATCTGGCACTGCACCTGTAGTGCTTGAAGTTGTCGGGTTTAATGGTAGTATAAATAGCAAAGTTGCCAATATACCAAGCTCTCAAAAGCCTAAGGTATCAAGTAGAGTTCAGCAAGATACTTTTGTTGGCGGTATATTTATGGTGCAAATTGGTGCTTTTAGAAATTTAAGTGGTGCAAATGCTTACAAAAGAACTCACTCTGCCAAGAACTACAATACTCAAATCAAAGAGTATATACTTGATGGAAGGACTATATATAGAGTATTTTTAGTAGGCTTTAGAAGCGAAAACGAGGCTAGAGACTTCATCGAAGCAGGGCATATAGAAGGCGCATTTATCGCAAGGGAGTAAGCGTGCAAAAGATAAGAAAGACCAAAGAGACTGATATAAGTTTAGATTTAGAAATTTATGGAAGTGGAAAGTGTGATATAAGCACGGGCATAGGATTTTTTGATCATATGCTTGAAGCCTTTGGCAAGCACGCTTTGTTTGATATGAAGCTTGTTGCAAAGGGCGATTTGCATATAGATTTTCACCATACGGTTGAAGATACAGGCATCGTCATAGGCTCGCTTTTAAAAGAGATGATATATCCTGTAAACGGAATTGAGAGATTTGGCGAGGCGACGGTTGTCATGGATGAAGCAGCTGTAAACTGTGCTCTTGATCTATCAAACCGACCGTTTTTAGTTTATGAAAGTATTAGCGATGGTAAAGTAGGTGATTTTGATATCGAGCTTGTTAATGAATTTTTCCAAGCTCTTGCATTTAACGCAAATATCACGCTTCATATAACTAAAATTCGTGGCAAAAACTCTCACCATATAATCGAAGCAAGCTTTAAGGCCCT
Source organism: Campylobacter sp. RM16189 (assembly GCF_012978815.1). Lineage (NCBI taxonomy): Bacteria > Pseudomonadati > Campylobacterota > Epsilonproteobacteria > Campylobacterales > Campylobacteraceae > Campylobacter > Campylobacter sp. RM16189. Next base: position 185,235 of record NZ_LIWR01000003.1, read on the forward strand.
AGCTGTCGCACTTAGAAGAGCTCTTGCTAAAAACGAGCGAATCGGAGTTCCAAGTACGAAAGGCGTGTTGTGATAGAGATAATTTTTTTAGATGTTGACGGTTGTATGACTGACGGCAAGATAGTCTATGGCGCAAATGGAGAAGAGGTTAAATTTTTTGACGTTAAAGATGGATATGCTATAGAGAGCTGGTTAAAGCTTGGTAAAAAAGTCGCAATCATAACTGGTAGAAAGTCAGCAATTGTAGAAAAAAGAGCCGAAAATTTAAAGATAGACCATGTATATCAGGGAGTAAGTGATAAATTTGCCGTTGCTGAGGAAATTTTAAAGTTTGAAGGACTTAAGTTTGAAAATGCGGCCGCAATAGGTGATGACTATAATGATTATAAGCTACTTAAGGCTGTTGGTTGGAGCTTTAAACCAAAGGATGCAATTAAAGAGCTTGAAGTAAAGACAAAGCTGAAATACAAAGGCGGACACGGAGCTATTAGGCAGATGATAGAAATTTTAATAGATCATGAAAATTTAAAAGAAGAGTGGTCTAAGCGTTGGTTATAAAAGTTTTTTATTTTGTCATAGCTATCTTTAGTGTGGCTATGGTATATATGACACTTCAGGATCCTTACTATAGTGAAATTCTAAAACCAGATAATAGCATTGCCACTATCGGGATGAATGATGTTGTGGATTACGAAATCAATGCCACTATTGTAAGTGCTAAATATGAGGCTGACGAGTGGAATAGATATAAAAATATGGATGAATTTTTAAATTTTAAGGCTGATGTTTTAAGAGATGATACTCATCATAGTATTATTTCTGATAAAGCTTTTTATCAAGACGATACTATTAAGCTTAAAGGAAATGTTAGATATTTAAATAGTGAAAATTTGAAATTTGTTTCAGAAGAAGCAGATTATAATACTAAAACAAAAATTGCCAGTTCGAGCATGCCTTTTACTATGACTAAAAATGAGGATAAGATAGTTGGCGATAGTATTATTTATGATGCAAATTTAAAAAGAACTTACGCAAAGGGAATTCAAGCATGGGTGCAGGAAAAAAGATAATTTTGGCCTTTATTTTTAGTATTTTACCTTTGGTCGCTCAAAATGTGGAAGTAACCGCGGATGATTTTTTTGCAGATGAGAACAAATTTATAAGTGAATTGAGTGGTAATGTTAGTGTCAAAAAAGGTAAAGATATATTAAGTGCCGATAAAGTTGTGATACATTTTGATAAAAATCGTAATCCTATCAAATATGTTGCCACAGGAAATGCTAAATTTAAGGTTTTTATTAAAGACAAAAATTACAACGGAAGCGGACATGAGCTTATATACGAACCAAAATCAAATTTATATACTATAAACGGAAGTGGATTTTTGCATGAAGTTGATAGCGATAAGAGAATTTATGGTGAAAAGATAAGTGTAAATCAAAATAGTGGCACATATAGTGTAAATAGTGGCAATAAAAAGCCTGTAAAATTTGTATTTCAAGTGGAGGATAAGAAAAAGTGATCAGGCCGATAAATGCCAGATTTCTCTTATCTGCTCCAAGTATCTCTCTAGCTCCACCAATTAGTGGTAGCGAGGTCGCGTTTTTGGGACGTTCAAATGTGGGCAAAAGTAGCCTTATAAATGCTCTTGTAAATCAAAACAATCTGGCTAAAAGCTCCTCAACTCCGGGCAAAACAAGGCTTATCAATTTTTTTGAAGTTGAATATATAAATGATGAGGATAGAGTAAATTTAATATTTGTGGATCTGCCGGGTTTTGGATATGCAAAGGTATCAAAAACTATGCATGATGATTGGAAACGAAATTTAGATGAGTATTTGAAACAAAGATCAAATATAAGACTTTTTGTCCATCTTATAGATAGCAGACAACATGATATGCTCATAGATAGAGAGGTGGGTGATTATCTGCAAAGTTTTTTGAGAGCCGATCAGAAAATTTTAAATATCCTAACAAAGGCTGATAAGCTAAATCAAAGTGAGAAAAGCGCAGCTTTAAAAGCATATCCTAACGCACATCTAGTATCGACTCTAAAAAAAATAGGAATTGATAAAGCAAATGAGCTTATAGTAAAAAACGCATTAGGTATAAATCAGTAGTGAAAAATTTAGATTTTAGAAAGCCCAAGCCAAAAGATATAAAAGCTATGCAAGATCTTGTTAAAGATGAGGTTGCAAGCGGAGTTATACTGCCAAGAAGCGATGATGAGATCGCTATGAATATTCGCTCATATATCGTGGTTTGCGACAAAAATGAGATAGTGGGCTTTTGCGCTTTACATATACACACTGCAAATTTGGCCGAAGTAAGAAGTCTTGTAATATCTAAAAATTTAAGAGGTAGCGGAATAGGAAGCGAGCTAGTAAGAAAAATACTTGATGAGGCTAAATTTTATGATATTGAAAAGGTTTTTACGCTTACTTATAGAAAGAGTTTTTTTGAAAAATTGGGCTTTGTAGAGATTCCTAAATCAGAACTTCCTGCACAAAAAATTTGGGCTGATTGTATTAAATGCAAGCACTTTCCGGTATGCGACGAAATAGCACTGATATACAGCTTTTAAAATCCTTTTTTTGGATTGTTTTTTTATTTTTATACCAAGCTTCTACTACGGTATTTGTATGGGTTCCTCCCCTGATGGGGCTATTTTTCGCATATATGATTATTCTTACTATAGAAAAGCAAAAGAAACTTTTAAAATATGATATAAGGTGGTATTTTTCTATAGCCTATATTATTTTTGTTGAGCAGATTCACGGATTTGCCCTATTTTCGGTGATTTTAGCCTTTATAATTTTTTATTACTTTGTTTGCGATTGGCTTGTAGTAACTTTCAAATCAAGAGCTATTTTACTGATATTTTTTGTACTGAACGGGTATTTAGGAACATATCTGATAAGCTCTTTACTTTTGTATATCAAAAATTTACCTATTTTAAATTTTGGATATGAATACTTTGTCTATACTGCCTTAGAGTCGGCTTTGGCTATTGTTTTATTTAAAGAGCGCGTCAAATGAGAATGCGCATAGTTTTTGCCATAATATTTAGTGTCTGGGTGCTTTTGCTGGTTAGAATCTATTATCTAAGCATCAAGTCTAATGAATTTTACGAGGAAATTGCAGAACAAAATATAGTAAAAAAGCAGTTTATGCCACCTGCAAGAGGACTCATACTTGATATTAAAGGGCGTCCTTTGGCAGTTAATAGGCTTGGCTTCTCAGTATCTGTTAAGCCTCATCTTGGTAAAAAAGATGTTTTGGATCAAGAACTTGAAAATTTGCAAAATATGTTTCAAGATCTAAACGTTACAAAATTAAAAAAAGATTATATTAAAGCCGATTCGCCTTATAATCAAGATTTTATAGAAATTATTGACTTTATAGATTACGACAGGATGATTCCTAAGATAGCTGCGCTTTCCTTGCGTGAAAATTTAGAGGTTAAACCGGCTTCCAAGCGTCACTATCCATATTCCAACCTTGCTTCTCATATCATAGGCTATGTCGGCAGAGCTAATCAGCAAGATTATATCAATGATCCTGTGACCAAGATTACAAACTATACGGGAAGAAGCGGAATAGAACGCTATTACAACTCTATTTTGCAAGGACAAGAAGGTGTTAGAAAAATAAAGGTAAATGCTCTTAATGAGGAGATAGAAGAGATTTTTAAAGAAGAGCCCAAGAGTAGCGATATAAGGCTAAGCATAGATCTGGAATTTCAAAAATATATAGAAGAAATTTTTGGAGAAAATGCAGGTGCTATTATTGTAATGGATGTCACCGACGGCTCTATTATAGCTGCCGGGAGTTTTCCCGAGTATGATTTAAATCCATTTGTAACAGGAATTTCACAGGCTAGATGGAACGAGCTTATAAACAGCATAGATCATCCTTTTACTAATAAGCTTGTAAACGGGCTATATCCTCCGGGATCAGTTATAAAGATGGGCGTGGCTTTGGCGTTTTTAGATTCTGGCAAGATAGATAGAGGGACTGATTATTTTTGTAGCGGTTCCTTTGAGCTTGGAGGGCGAAATTTTAGGTGCTGGAACATATACGGACACGGTAAAATGGATATGAATTCCGCAATTAGGGAGAGCTGTGATGATTATTTTTACAAGGGAAGTTTAAAAATAGGCATAGATGCTATAGCTCCGGTGCTTGAACGCTTTGGTATGGGTCAAAAGACAGGCGTGGATCTGCCTAATGAATTTGTAGGTATTGTTCCGAGTCGCGAATGGAAGATGCATAAATACTCCCAACCTTGGTATCAGGGAGAGACCCTAAATACCTCAATAGGACAGGGCAATTTCCTAGTAACCCCTATGCAGATTGCAAGACATACTGCTATGCTTGCGACAGGTAAAAATGTAATACCTCATTTTTTGCACAGTATAGGTGAAGAGGAGGCTAAATTTGAGACTAATGATATATTCACTCCTTTTGAAAAAAAGCAACTTCCACATATTAGAAAGGCTATGTATGAAGTTGCAAATCATCAAAAGGGAACAGCATTTAAATATTTTACAGATGCGAATCTCACAATAGCTGCAAAGACCGGAACAGCCCAAGTAGTTGGTATTTCTCAGGCTGAGAAAAAGCGTATAAAAGAGGAGGATATGAAGTATCTTCAACGCTCTCACGCATGGATTACAACTTATGCTCCATATGAAAAACCAAAATATGTAGTTACTATAATAATAGAGCATGGAGGTCACGGTGGGCTTACTGCGGGTCCTATGGCGGTAAGAGTCTACAATAAGCTTATAGAGCTAGGATATATCGATAAAAAATATGCCAAGAGTGAGCAAGCTATTAAAAAAGTCAAAAAATAGGCTTAAATTTGATCCATAGTCCTTACAATTAGACTTTTTGGAAGGTTAAATTTATCTATTATCTCCTCTTCTTTTTCTCTCATCTCTCCGCTATCTTTTTCATGATCAAAACCTAAGATATGAAGTAATCCATGCGTAAATAATAGCGCGATCTCGTCATCTTTAGAGTGGTTAAATTCTTTTGATTTTTCCTCTGCTAAATCTAAATTTATAACGATACAGCCAAGAGGAACGTGCATAATGAACTCAAATGGAAAACTTAAAACATCTGTTGTTTTATTGATTTTGCGCTGTTTTAGATTTATCTCTCGCATTTGTTCGCTATCTACAAAGCTTAGCTCTACATCACTGGCTGTTAGATATTGACAAATTTGATCTAAAATTTCCGGATATTTTTCATCGCAAATTATCATTTTTAGGCTCTTTCATATAAAATTTTGTATAATTCTATCTAATTTTTAATGTTTTTAAATTTTAAAGAGGTAGTGATGGTAAAAAAAGCCGTTTGTATAATGAGTGGAGGGATGGATAGCACTCTATGCGCTACTATGGCAAAAAAACAAGGTTATGAGGTAATAGCGCTTCATTTTGATTACAATCAGTGCACTATGAATCGTGAAAAAAGAGCTTTTGAAGAAATTTGCGACAGACTTAGGATAGAAAAAAGACTGAATTTAGATGTTGGTTTTATAGCCGATATTGGTGGAAATTCTTTAACCGATACTAATCTAAAAGTGCCAAAAGCCGGGCTTGGCAATGAAATTCCAAATACCTATGTGCCTTTTCGCAACGGAATCTTTATCTCTATCGCTGCTGCACTTGCTGAAAAAGAAGGTGCAGAGGCTATATTTATAGGAGTAGTTGAAGAGGATAGTAGCGGCTATCCTGATTGCTCGGCCAAATTTATAGAGAGGATAAATTTGGCGATAAATGAAGGCACCTCGCCAAATTTCAACGTCAAAATCATAACCCCTCTTGTAAATTTAAGCAAGGCTAATATCGTGGCTAAATCCATTGAAATGAACTCTCCTATCGAGCTTACATGGAGTTGCTATGAAAGTGAGGATATAGCTTGCGGAGAGTGCGATAGCTGCAGGTTAAGACTAAACGGGTTTAAAAGAGCCGGAGTAAAGGATCCGATCCCGTATAAAAAATAGACCTCACCTGTTTTTGATCAAGAGGCGAGGAGTAAGATTATTTAAATTCTTGAGCAATTTTATCTGTAAGTTGTTTTTCGTAAATTCGTAAAGCGTCATTTGTCACTTTTTGATAGTCTCTATCTAAAACCATCTGAGATTTTTCCATGTGATCCACATCTGTAGTAGTGTTTTTGCTGCCTGTAGAAACGTCGCTTTTTATATGTGTATTTACAGCAACCGACCAAAATCCTGGACGGAAAAAAGACCAAAATTTAAGCACATCAACTTTTAATATTATTGTATTTTGATTTATTTGTTTTTCATCGTTTAAAACATAAAATCCATTGTTTGCAAATGCTCTAGCAACACTCGTTTTGACTAAATTTGTAACTGTTTGATTGCCATCAAGAACTATATTTTCCATAGCTTTGCCGTAACTATTTCTTTTTCTTGCTATATACTTATCTTTTTCTTTTGCATTCAGACTTTCTACTTGCATATTGTGAACAGATGGAATCGAAGCATTTTTTGGAGTATCTTCAAATTCTCTTTTATCGTTAACTGAAGCTATAAATACAACTCCTTTTGCTGAATTTATATTTTGGTAATTCTGAAATTCAGGGTTTTGTAGTGTAAATTTACCTTTTAAAGCTCACTGTCAAGGTACTTGCAAAGAAAACTAGTAACAGTTTTGTAGTGTAAATTTACCTTTTAAAGCGGGGTAGCCAGCTAAAAATAAAGCTATGAAAAACATAAAAACTATATGGATAAACCGCATATCTTCTCCTTTTTTTGAAATATTATTTAATATCCGGTAAAAATAGAAATTTTATTTAGATTTGCTTAATATTTATTTATGATATATAGATTTATATAAATAATTTTTATGATATATTTGAAAAATTCTGGATTTTAAAAATCAAATAGAGTTTTTTCGGTTTCGCTCTTGTTTAGCATTGCTTCAAGCTCTTGTTTTTGACACTTTACAATAGCATATCGAAAATCTTTGAGTTGTTTTAGCTCGGCTATATCGTTAAAAATGAAGGTTGGATCTATCTTTGTCTTATAATTTTTAGGCGCACAAATTTCTACTGAGTCTTTGAAGTTTTTTCTTAAAAAATTTGCTTCCATCTCAAATAATTCATCGTCGCTTTCTACTATAAAAGCTCTAAAACTTGCTCCGAATGGAGTTATCTTAAAATTTCTATCTACAAAAACAGGCTCAAAATGCTCAATCCCTCTTAAATCGCCCATCTTAAAGGATATTTGATTTTTATTAAGATGACGAATAAGCCCTGACAAAAACCCCTTGAATGCTTTTGGTATGGCTAAATTTTGATAATACACATCGTCGCAAATAATTGATGTAAAAAATATTGAGCCTTTATTAATTGCTTTTGCTTGTGTATCTGTCCATACAGTATCGTAAAATGGCGCAATCTTTGATAGAATTTTTATATCGTCACTAAAAAATATATCGTTTTTATCCGCATTTATGATTTTTAAAAATAGCTCTTTAGTATCTATGGGCAATATATTTGCATGTTTTGGCAGGCTAGTTCGTTTTAAAATGGCCTTTTGTACACAGTTTATAGAGTAAAATTTAAGATTTTTATAGCTGCTTTCAAAGCGCATTAGACGCATTAAAGCCACACTTAGACTATCTACTTTTAAAAACGCAATCTCTTTATCGATAACTTCAAAATCATCCTCTATAATGACTGCATAGGCCCCGTTTAATATGGCTTCTTTAATCTCATCCTCATTGGCATTTATGCCTATATAGGCATAGCCTTGTCTGATATTTTTAGCTTCAAATGAGAAATTTAAGACGCTTGAAACACTTGGCTTGTTTAAAACCTCTGCATTTATTAGGCGTCTTAAATTCTCAATATTCATCATTAGCCGACAATCGCTCCGTTTTTAACGCTTGAGATAGGACTTAACAGCGCTAGTGAGCCGTCTTCTGCCGTAAGTATCATGCCTTGAGAGATATTGCCAAATATCTTAGCCTCTTTTAAATTTGCCAGCACACAGACCTGCTTGCCGACAAGCTCTTTTGGATCATAAAATTTAGCAATTCCCGATACGATCTGTCTTGGCTCGCTCTCGCCAAGATCTATTTTGAATTTAAGCAGTTTATCGCTGCCTTCGATATTTGAAGCCTCTAAGATAGTTCCAACTTTGATAACACACTTTTTAAACTCATCTATTTTGATTTTTGGTGTTTCATCCTTGATAGGCTCTGCAACGCTTGGCGCAGGAGTATTCATAAGCTCTTTTTCTATCTTTGGAAATAGCGGCGGTGTCTGCTCGCAAACAAAACCTAAAACCTCATTTTCAAGTATGGTTTTTCTATAGTTTTGGGTTGAAATTTCAAATTTCATCGCTCTGGCTATCTTCTCGCAAGTCTTTGGCATAGCAGGACTTAGCAAGATCGCTACACGTGCAAGCAAATTTGCACAAAGGCTTACAAGGGCGTTTGCTTCATCGTTTTTGCCCTCTTTTATCAAATTCCAAGGCTCAAATTTTGCAATGCTTGCGTTTGCGATATTTAGCACCCGCCAAAGCTCTTCTAAGTAACGATTTGTGGCAAAAATTTCTAAATTTTCGCAGGCTGCTTTTAGATGCACAGTTGATTCATCTAAAATTTCTCCATAATACTTTCTAACGTCTTTGCTTGAAACTTCGTAGTTTGAGTACTTGCCGCTCATTCCGATTATGCGGTTTAGTAAGTTTCCAAGATCGTTGCTAAGCTCCGAGTTTATGCGCTCTATAAGTGCTTTTTGTGAGAAATCGCCATCTTGACCAAACGGCACTTCACGCAGCATAAAGTATCTGAAATTTTCAAGTCCATAAGCGTCTGCAACCTCTTTTGGCACTACTACATTGCCCTTGCTCTTGCTCATCTTTTCGCCGTTTCTAGTCCACCAACCGTGAGCCGCGATATGTTTAGGAAGCGGCAGGTCAAGGCTCATCAAAAACGCAGGCCAGTAAATCGCATGAAAGCGCAAGATATCCTTGCCCACTAGATGCACCGCACTATCCCAAAAGCTCATCTTCTCGCTGTCTCTAGTGTATCCAAGAGCTGAAAGATAGTTCATTAGTGCATCAAGCCAGACATACATCACGTGCTTTGGTTCATTTAAATTTGCAGGCAGTTTTACGCCCCAGTCAAAGCTGGTGCGAGTTATAGATAGGTCTTTAAGCCCGCCTTTTACGAAGCTTACGACTTCGTTTTTTTTACCTTTTGGAAGTATGCATTGCTCGTTTTGCTCGTACCATTTAAGCAGGGCATCTTCGTATTTTGATAGTTTAAAAAAGTAACTTTCCTCTTTGACTAAGTTTGTCGGTCGCCCGCAGTCAGGACAGCACTCGTTATCCAAAAGTTGAGTTTGGGTAAAAAACGTCTCGCAGCTAACGCAGTAAAAGCCCTCGTATTCGCCTTTGTAGATGTCGCCTTTTTCAAGCATTTTGTTAAAAGCGTTTTGAACGGTTAGTTTGTGGCTCTCATCGGTTGTGCGGATAAAGTGATCGTAACTTATCTCAAATTCATCCCAAAGCTCTTTAAATTTTGCGCTTATCTCGTCTGCGTATGCTTTTGGGCTTTTGCCTTTTTTTTGCGCAGCTTGTTCTATCTTTTGTCCGTGCTCATCGGTTCCTGTTAAAAAAAACGTCTCTTCGCCTTTAAGCCTTGCAAATCTAGCCATCGTATCGGCAATTATCGTAGTGTAGGCGTGTCCGATGTGAGGAACGTCATTTACATAATAAATAGGTGTTGTTATATAAGCTTTCATAATCTTCCTTAATTAAAAATCAAATCCGCCGGTGCTGCCCTTAGACATCGAATTATAGACGGCATCAACATAATTTTTACGAATTTCGCATTCAAATAAATTTTCGCAGGCAAAACAGCTTGTTAGACCTTTTTGCTCTTGGCACGATCTTAAAATTTCAAGCTTTGCGTCAAGCTCAAGTTCAAATTTGTCCTTTTGCTTAAGCTCTTCAGCCATTTTTGCTTCCGTAAAATTCGTGCAGTGTCTTTATCTCGTCTTTTGAGCCAAAGAAGCACGGAGTGGTTTGGTGGATTTTGTCTATCTTTACTTCAAAAAGGCTTTTTGAGTAGCCATCGCTCGTAGCTCCTCCTGCGCGCTCATAGATAAAGGCAAAAGGAAGCACTTCAAAAAGCACTCTAAGCTTGCCGTTTGGCGCATCTGTGGTAGCCGGATAGCTAAAAAGCCCGCCGCCTTTTAGTAAAATTTGATGCAAGTCGCTTACCATCGCACCTGAATATCTCAAACGATACCCCCTCTCAAAAAGCTCTCTTATAAATTTAGCGTGCTTCTCGCTCCAGCCTTTTTGCGTGGCACCCGTGGCGTTTAGCTTGCCTTTTTCTTTTAGCTGCAAATCTTTGATAAACTGAAATTTGCCCTCTTTGTTGAGTCTATAAAGCTTTGGTTTGTCCGTGCAGATAACCAGCTCAAGCCTAGGGCCGTAAACGCTATATGCTGAAGCTACTAAATTTTCAGGTTTTAGTTCGTTTTCATATATGCCAAATATCGAGCCGATAGCAAAATTTACATCAACCAAGCTTGAGCCGTCAAGCGGATCGTAGGCTACGATAAATTTTGCATTTTCGTTTAGTGAGAGCATCTCATCTTTTTCTTCACTAACCAGTGCTTTTACGCAATCTAAATTTGCAAATTCGCGCGTGATGATCTCATCGCTTAGCACATCAAGCTTAAGCTGGGTGTCTCCAGTGGCGTTTGCGTGATCGGTGTAGCCAAGATCTGCAAATTTTATCTCGTTGCTGATTTTAACGGCGATTTGTTTAATCGTTTCAAAAATTCTTTCCATCATAAAGCCTTTGCGTTTTGTAAAATCCACTCACAAATTGTGTCTATATCGTCTAAATTTATATTTAAAATATCAAATTCGCACTCTTTTTTATAACTTGCGATCGCGTTTGAAAACCCGATATAATCAGGATTTATCTCGTCTTTAAATACGCTTAATCTAGGAAGCGGCAAAGTCTTAAGCCCCTCGACCAAGAGCAGGTCAAACTCTCCAACCATCGATACAACCTCTTCAAGGCTCTTTTGCTCTTTTGAAAAATATGTCGTGCGAGTGGGACTTAGCACAACTACATCAGCGCCCATCTCGCTAAATTTATAGCTATCCTTGCCCTCAACGTCAAAGCGAGCCTTGTCGCCCGGATCATGCTTAATGATAACTACCTTTAATCCGTCTTTTATAAATTTTTGCCCGACCTTTAAGATAAGTGTAGTCTTGCCACTGTTTGACGGTCCGGAAAATGCCATTGCCAGTCTTTTCATCTACTTCCAACTTCTAAATTTTCGTGAGATTATAACAAATTTAGGCTTTCTTAAAGCAAAAATTACTTAAATTAAAGATAAAATAAGAGAAAATTTAAAGGTCTTAGTATGAAAAATTTATTGATATTTTTGGCTTTAGTTGTAGCATTTTTCGGGTGTTCAAGCAAAGTTGTCGTGCATGAACCGCTTAAAAATGAGCTACTAGCTTACACAAGCAAAAGCGAAATAATCCAAAAAGATCTTAAAATTTTAGTATTAGGAACTTATCTAAACCCCGTTCATAGCGAGCTTATAAAAGAGAGTAAAGATGAGAAATTTATCATCGCCCTCTATCCAAAAGATAGCGAAGTAAATTTTAAAAGTTTTAGCGTAAATAACGACATAAGCGGCATAAAAGCCAGAGTTTTAGATGAAAATGACGAGCTTTTAAAGCTCATCACATTTCAAATGCCGTGGGGCAAATATATCGAAGTAAGCGCGCCTGAAAAGATCTCAGATAAGCTTAATCTCTCTTTCGAAATTTATCCGTCAAAGCAGGTGAGCTTAGAGTTTCAAAAAGTTTCAAAATCGATGTACTGGAATTAAGCAGGTGTGAGTATATAACGTAGTTTGCAAGCACCTTTTTGCCGTAATGCCTGCTTTCTGCATACGGCACAAGCTCAAGCGATAAAAACGGCTCAAATTTCCCTTCATTAAATAGATCTCCGCGCTGAAGCATACGCTTGGTAAAGCCGATGCCGCCGTTATACGCATAAGCCACAAAGAGCGGATGATATAAGAAGCTCTCAAGGTAGTTTAAGTGGTGATCGGCAAATCTTAAAGCAACTCGCGGATCAAACATATCATCTTGATCAAAGCCTTCTATCGTGAGCTCTTTTTTGCCGATGTGATTAGCAAGAAAGGGCATAAACTGCATCATCCCAAGCGCGTAAGATGTCGATATCACAGATGGGATAAATCTGCTTTCTTGCCTGCCGATAGCATAAATCGTAGCCTTTCTTGTGGCGTTCATATCGCCAAGTTCTTCTAAAAACGGCATGACGAAGTAGTGGTCTTTGTATCCGCTTGCCTTTTCCATGAAGTAAGCGTGCTGCCCAAGTGTCTCTTTGGTGTTAAAAAGCTCTGCAAATTCAAGTGCTTTAGTTGCATTTACCTCTTTTACTATCGCAAAGGTCTTTTGCCACAAAAACGGATCTTTGATATCGTAGTCTTCGAGCTTTTGCTTGGTCGGCGTCGGTGAAAAAACAGCCGGAATTTCTTTTCCTGTTAGCTCGTTTGCATATAGTGTATAGATGTTTATATCGCTGCTTTTGTTTAGCTTTTCAAGCAAAATTTGGTTTTTAGTGATGAGGTATTGCCAAAAGATCGCAGCGTCTTTTGCACCTTGGTTTTTAAAGCTATCTTCGGCTCTTTTAAAAAACTTAAAAGCAGTCTCTTTTGAGTCTAGTAAAATAGCGTTAATGCCAAGAATATAAGCTATCTGATCGCTTATCAAATCATCTTTGATATTTAAAAAATTCGCTCTAAATTTAGGAAGCTCTTTATCTATAATTACTCTATTTATGATTTTTTGAAAAGATTGTTCTTTGGCTAGTAGATTGATAAATTCGGTACTAAATTTTTGATTAAACCTAAATTCTTTATGTTTTTTGTCACTTGCCTCAAATAACTCTATAAAGGCTCTTGCATCTTTAAATTTATCAAATTTCAAGGCCGAATTTTTAGAGTTTAGAATCCTTAAATTTCTAGCCGTTGTTTTATTTATATCATCAAATTTTTGAGCCAGTTTTTCTCTATCTTTTTTGGATATTTTTAGCATAAAAGGTATTTTTAAAAGCGCTTTTTGACAGGTTAAATTGGCATCTACTATGTTTTTTGCATTTATCTTTGCGCAGTTTGTAGGTTTTAACTCCGGTTTTATTATAGTATTTAGCGCTTTTATCATGGTCGGAGAGCGACGAAATATATCCTTATTTAGCTCCTCAACCTGCTTAATTGTATAATTTCCCTCTGTTATTAACCTATATATATAATAATCTTTTGCTAGCCCTTTTTCTTTAACTTTTATCTCGTTAAAGCTTTTTACCTCTCCAAACAAGAAAGTCGTAAGGAGAAATAAAATTATATTAAATCGAATTAGCATATTGCAGCAGTAAGCTTATGAAAAATCTATCAAAAAACTGAAGTGCTAAAAGTATGAAAATCGGCGCCAGGTCTATCCCTCCAAATACTGTAGGGACAAATTTTCTAATCCAGGCATAAACGGGCTCCGTAAGACGATATAAAAGCTGAACAACAGGATTATACGGATCTGGTCTTACCCAGCTAATAATGGCTGATATAATGATAATCCAGACGTAAATTTGAATCACCATATGCAAAATATCGGCAATAGCGGATAAAAAAGTAGATAGTATCATTGTAAAATTTCCTTTAATTTTTCTTTTATTAGAGGGAACAGCTCGCTTAGTTCAGGTCCGTGCTGTTCGTTTGTAAGCAAAATTCTAAGCGGCATGAAAAAGCTTTTGCCTTTTAAATTTGTAGCGCTCATTAAAGCCTTTTTAAACTCGTCAAAGCTTTGAAATTCATCTAAATTCAATGAATTTGCAGCGCCTTTTATGATCTCGCACTCGTTTTTAAACTCATCAGGAATGTCTTTTGGCGCAAATATCGCCTCTATCTTTTGCTTGATCTCGTTTAGCAAGCTTGCCTCTTGGGTGTAAAATTTGATTAGATCCGCTAAATTTTCATCCAATCCGCTAAGTGCGGCAAGTCGCTCGCTGCTAGCTAGTTTGATATGTTCTCTGTTTATATGCTCAAGCATTTTTATATCAAATTTCGCAGGACTTGGCGAGACTTTAGAGATGTCAAACCACTGTGCAGCGTCCTTTATAGTAAAAATTTCCACAGGAGCTTTATAGCCAAGCGATATGATGTAGTTTGCTATGGCTTCCGGCATAAATCCTTTAGAAAGCAGCCACTTTACGCTACTTTCGTTCTCACGCTTGCTCATCTTTTTGCCCTCTATATTTAAGATGATAGGAAGATGTGCGTAGCGAATTTTACTCGTGTAATCAAGCCCCTCTCTGATAAGCTCTTGCTTAGGCGTGTTGCTTACGTGATCCTCTCCGCGTATGACGAAAGTAACGCCCTCAAGCATATCGTCGGTTGCACAGGCGAAGTTGTAAGTAGGGGTTTTATCGGCACGCATGATGACAAAGCTATCGACATTTTCGGGCTCAAAGCTTACTTCGCCTTTGATAGCGTCTGTAAATTTCATCGTTTCTTTTGGCTTTTTCATGCGGATTACAAAAGGCTTTTCGCAGGCTAAAACCTCTTCATCGCTCATCCTTTCGCAAGTGCCGTCATAGCGATATGCTATGCCTTTGGCTTTAGCGTTTTCTTTTTTAGCTTCCAGTTCGCTTTCAGTGCAAAAGCAGGCAAACGCTCGCTTATCTATCATTAGCTTTGAAGCAAGCTGACGGTGGAATTTTAAATTTGCGCTTTGATAGTAGAGCTGATCCCATTTGATACCGAATTTAGTTAAAATTTCTAAAATTTCTTGGTCTTTTCCTTCTATATTTCTTTCTTTATCGGTATCTTCTATACGCACTATAAAGCCACTTTTATCTTGTAAAGAGCAAAGATAATTTAATATAGCTACGCGCAAATTTCCAAGGTGCATATCTCCCGTAGGAGAGGGTGCAAAACGATACATTTTCATATTCCTTTATTAATTTTAAAGGGTGATTATATCATCTTGTATTTAAATCGCTTGTTAAGAAAAATCTTATATAATGCTATTTATTACATTCGAACAAGGGGTAAAACATGAGCTTCGTTAAGGAATTTAAAGAATTTGCTATGCGTGGAAACGTCATAGACATGGCTGTAGGTGTCGTTATAGGAGGCGCTTTTGGCAAAATCGTAAGCTCTCTTGTGGGTGATGTGATTATGCCTATCGTAGGTGTTTTAACTGGAGGAGTAAATTTTACAGATCTTAAATTTACTCTTAAAGATGCAGTAGGAGATGTGCCGGCTGTTACTGTTAATTATGGCTCTTTTATACAGACTATGGTTGATTTTATGATCATTGCGTTTTGTATATTTTGTGTTATAAAGGCTATAAATACTCTTAAAAAACCAAAAGTTGAAGCTCCTAAAGAACCTGCTAAACCAAGCGAGGATATCGTTCTTTTAACAGAGATTAGAGATCTTCTTAAAAAGTAAATTTGGCTGTTTTACTAAACAATGAGCATTTTAGGACAAATTCCATTTTTTAAAGAGCTGGACCAAGAGGAGCTTAATCAGCTAGAAAAAATCAGCATAATTAAAAAATATAAAAAAGGCGAATTTTTGTTTATGGAAGGAGATGATTCTAAGTGGCTCCATCTTCTTCTAAAAGGCTCATTGAAACTTTATAAAACTACTCCAAAAGGAAAAGAAATTTTCATGCATCAGCTCAATGCTATGAATTTCGTAGCCGAGCTTGCAAATTTTGAAAATATTAAATTTCCCGCTACAGCACTATTTGTAAGCTCTGGGGAGGTTTTGAAGATAGATTATGAGAAATTTTATAAGGACTTTCTGTCAAACCCTCAAATTTCAGTAGCTATAATCAAATCTCTATCTCAAAAACTAAAAATTGCAAGCGATGTTTTGCATCAGGAGCTTGTTTTAAGCTCGGAGGCAAAGGTTGCTAAATTTTTAACAGATTATCAAGACCTTTTTAATACATTAAAGCATGTAAAAATTGCTTCAATCTTAAATATAACTCCGGAAACTTTATCGAGAACACTCGCGAAATTTAGGGCGCAAGAGCTTGTTGATTTGGATCAGAACAACAAAATAATCAATATATCAGAGACAAAGCTTAAAAATTTTTTTGATAACTGATACTTAATTTCAAATTAAGAATAATTGATAAACGTCAAGAATTTCTATCTTCAGTTGGGTTATAATAACATAAATATTTTATTAATAACATTTAAATAAAATAAAATATTACAAGAAGGATCTGCATGAAAAGAAAGTTTTTTGTTTGGTCGGTTGTAGTTGGTATATTTATAGGACTTATATCATCGATCGGAATTGCTGATCTTATCCACTATACTGGAAGCGATAAGTTTTGCACAATGTGTCATACTATGGAGCCTATGGTGAAATCTTATCACAATGATGTGCATGGAGGCAACAACAAACTTGGTGTAAAAGCGGAGTGTTCGACCTGTCACCTTTCGCATGATAATACCTTAATGTACCTATGGACAAAAACAAAGGTGTCTTTAAATGACGGTTATAAGACTGTTTTTACAGATGTGAGTAAGATTGATTGGCATGCGAAACGAAAAAATTCTCACAAATTTACATACGATAGTGGCTGTATGACCTGTCATTCAAATTTACAGGAGATGAACAATCAAGTAGATAAGGCTTGGCTTGCTCACAGAGACTATTTCGCTGGTCATATCAACAAGACCTGTGTTCAGTGTCACAACAATGTAGGTCACAAGAATATGGGTATTGAGATAACAAAACATTGGGAGAGTATAAATGCAAACAATAAATAAAACCTATAAAAGAGGAATAATGTTGAAAAAAGTTATTGCATTACTAGCCTGTCTTTTTTCGTTCGCATTTGCAGAGAGCATTTCGGATGCAAATCTTGTGAAAAACCTAAAAGTTGATCGCAATTTAACTCCGCTTGCTAAAGGCTGTATTGAGTGCCACGCAAAAGAGACACCGGGTATTGTGGCGGATTGGAAAAATAGCCGTCACGCACATGTTGGAGTAAGTTGTACAGATTGTCACTCACACCCTGCGGATAGCCCTATGGCGATGAAACAAGCGCATCCAAAGGATAGCAACAATCACGTATCTGCTTTGGTAAGCCCAAAAACCTGCGAAAAGTGCCACGCTAACGAAGTTAAGCAGTTTAACGAGAGTGGTCACGCAAGAGGTGGTATACAAGTGTATGCTAAAAAGGGTATGCTTGATCTAATGTATCATTTTGAAGGTCGCGGTCACCCTGATCTACAAATTTCTCCTGATTCAACAGGTTGTATGCAGTGCCACGGCTCTGTAATTAAGATGGACGCTGATAATCGTCCTACAAAAGAGACTTGGCCAAATTACGGTATAGGCAACCTATATCCAGACGGTGGAATTGGTGGATGTAAATCATGCCATAGCGGACATAAATTCGCTGTTAGTGAAGCTAGAAAACCAGCTGCTTGTGCATCTTGTCACCTTGGACCTGATCATCCGGATATCGAGATTTACAACAACTCAATGCACGGACATATCTTTAACTCAGAGGGACATACATGGAATTTTGATAGCGCTCCTGATACATGGGCTGTGCCTGATTATAGAGCCCCAACTTGTGCTACTTGTCATATGAGTGGAGTTGGTGAGCTACAAACTACACACAACGTTTCAAGACGCTTGAAATGGAATTTGTGGGCACCACATAGTAATCTAAGAACAGGCGGCAACGATACTGCTGTAAGTGAATATGAAAAAACAGGCAAACTAAATGTCGGTACACCACTAGCAGGTCACGTTGATGGTCCTGATGCTGCCAGAAAAGAGATGATGATAGTTTGTAAAGAGTGCCATAGTCCGCTTCATAGCGAAAACTTCTTTACAATGGCAGATAAGCACGTAATGCTTTACAATGATTACCATAAAGATGCAAAAGCTATGCTAGATGACCTAAAATCTAAAAAGCTTCTTAAAGAGGATCCTTGGGCTGATGAATTCCAAAGAATTTACTACCACCTATGGCATCACGAGGGTCGTCGTATGAGACAGGGTGCGATGATGAACGGTCCTGACTATGCTCACTGGCATGGAGTATTTGAGGTTAAAGATGATATCAGAAAACTTCAAGATATCTACGACAAGAGAATTAAGAGCGGAACCATCGAGTAATATTTTTTAAAACAGAGAGCGAGAATTTTCTCGCTCTATTCGATTTTTTTATTTTCTATCGGGACACTACTTTATTTGACGACATTATTTAATAATTTTTGCTAAATTTATAATATGTTTTATATCGTTTCTTCACTAATTATCATTTTAATGAATTTTGTTGGCTACAGAGGGCTGTTTGCTAAAACAGAAGGGCGAAGTCTGCATAAATTTTTGCTCGCAGTCTTTTTTGCTACTCTTGCCGTAGGTGGCGTGCTGCTAGCTTTTTCGCTGAGGTTTAACTTTTTAAATGCGGAATTTAGACTTGCTTTTTCGCTTATGCTTGCACTTAGCTTTATACTATTTTCGTTTGTTCTCTTTTCAAATTTGATTATAGTCGCTTTTAGACCGGTTACGAAGCGTGTTTTTAGCGAAAGTAGGCGTAAATTTTTAAGATTTTATCTTGACGTTACGATATTAATTCTTGCATTTAGCTACTTTTTTAAAGGTATGTATAACGCTTCGCACGTTCCTGAAGTAAAGCGCCAAAATATCGTGCTTGATGGGCTTAAAGACCCTCTTAAGATAGCAATGATAACCGATATTCATTTAGGAGATTTTTTAGGAGTTCCTTTTGCTAAGGCTTTGGTTGAGCGTATAAATTTACTAAATGCCGATGCGGTCGTTATAGTAGGAGATATAGCCGATCTTCCTCCAAGCAGGCTTGGCGAGTATATAGCTCCTTTTGCCGAGTTTAAATCTCGCTACGGGACATTTTATGCGCCGGGAAATCATGAGTATTATAACGGTATTGAAGGAACGCTAAAAGAGATTAAAAAGATCGGCATTAAAATTTTAGGCAATAAAAGCGTGAGTATAGGCGGTATAAATTTAGCCGGAGTTTATGATCTCATCGGCTATAGATATAAATTTTATGAGCCTGATTTAGAAGCCGCTCTTAGAAATACCGATAAGAATTTGCCGACCGTTTTGCTTGCACATCAGCCTAAATTTATCAAATACATGCATAAAGATGTGGATTTGGTTTTGTGCGGGCACACTCACGGAGGACAAATTTTCCCATTTTCGCTTCTTGTAAAGCTTGATCAGAAGTATTTAGCGGGGCTTTATCAAGTAAATGATAAAATGCAGGTTTATGTAAGCAGGGGTGCGGGATTTTGGGGGCCTCCGGTGAGAGTTCTTGCGCCTAGCGAAATTTCTTTGTTGGAGCTTAAAGGAGAGTAGATGAGAAAGAGGATTTCTCAAATTTTCGGCAAAATCGCAGGAACCGCATTTCCTAAATTTATGCAAGATTTTATAAATTCAAACTACGTCAAATATTTTAAAATCGACATGAGCGAGTTTAAAAGACCTCAAGATTACGAGAGTTTAACCGCGCTTTTTACAAGAGAGCTTGTGATAATGAGAAAATTTGATGAAGCCAAAGAGGTGCTTATAAGCCCAAGCGACGGGCTTTGCCTTGAGTGCGGTATTAGCAATTTAAGAAAAGCTATTAGTATAAAAGGACACGAATACTCCATAACCGAGCTTTTAGACTCCGCTTTGAGCGAAGAGGATGCTGGTCGTCAAGAGGAGTTTGTCTATGCCAATATCTATCTAAGTCCTAGGGACTATCACCGCTATCATGCTCCTTGCGATATTGAAATTTTAAGCGCTCTTTATGTCCCTGGAGATTTATATAGTGTAAGCGTCAAGGCTCTTGAGAAAGTTGAAAATCTATATGCCCTTAACGAAAGAGTTGTTTTAAAGTGTAGAATTTCAAATAAAAAGATAGTTTGGCTTGTATTTGTCGGAGCTTTAAACGTTGGAAAGATGAAATTTATTTTTGATAATAGAATTCAAACTAATGCGATGGCCTCATTTGTCCAAAGCTATGAGTATGAAAATTTAAGTGTCAGAAAAGGTGAACTTTTGGGTTATTTTGAGCTAGGTTCTACGATTGTGATAGTCGGCGAAAAAGATAGCTTAGAGCTTAATCTTTTTAACTCTAAAGTTTTAAAATTCGGCGAAAGTGTCGGAATTATAAAAGCTTAAAGGGAGGCAAGATGGGAACTCAGCTGATTGAGCAAGCAGAACTAAAGGAAATGATCGAATTTAAAGAGCGTATAGAGAATAATACGGTGGTTGAGTTTTGGGAAAACTCTGAAGATTTCGAGCGTCTAGCCAATACTACTGTTAAGACTATGCGTTATGTCAATGAAGAACAGATTAGGGAATTTGCTCAAGGTATAAATCAGATGAATGAAAAGATCTTAAATCTTACATTCGAAGGCGTTAAAAAGCACTACGAAAAGCAACACGAGAGTGTTGGCAAAAAGCAAAAAATTAATATCGCCTGTGCATTTGCGATAGGACTTATTGTTGGAGCGGTACTAGTTAAATTATTTTTCTAAATTTGACGCTGGAGTGCCTGGCAATTCTTAAGCCCAAACTCTGGCGTTTGCTCTAAATTTTAATCTTTCTTGTGGCGTGTTTTACTATCCACTGCGTGTTTTGATTTTTGGATTTCGCCCATTTACTAAGAAGCTCTTTGGCTGCGTCAAAATTTAGCTTTAGATAGTCATTCATGTGATTTGCCACCGATCTTTGCACGAATTTTACATTATCCTCTTTTAAAAGCTCTAAAATTTCAAAAACAGGCTTTGGATCATCTATGAAATTTTCAAGCTTACTCGCCCAAGGAAGCTTCGGACGCAAGCCCTCAGATGCAAGACGCCTTAGGTGAAAGTTACGGGACTTCGCCCAGTTTCGCATAACTTCTAGCATTTCGTTTGGATATTTTCTTATAAATACTCTTATCGCATATTCGCCCGTGTTTCGCTTAGTTATCTCGGCAATCGCATTTATGGAGGTTTCAAAGTCGTTAATTCCGTAAATTTCAACAAATTTGCCGATAGGAAGAACCCAATAGTATTTTTTAAACATACCTGTTTCGTTTGGATTTTCTTCGCCTAATATGCTTGTTAAAATTTCTATTTGGTCTTTGTAGTCTAAATTTAGCGCGGAGTTAAGCTCTATTGCGTGAAGCTCTATCCTGTCTGAATAGGCTAGATCATCAACCTTGCTTGCTACATTTTTTATATATTTTTGTTCGTCAAATTTAGGATATACGGCTTTGATCTTGCCTGATAAAATCTCTGCTAAATTCACGCCAAAATGTTGCGCTAAGCTATAATCGCTCATTAAATTCCTTTTTTATCTTAAACGTAGTATTGCTAAAATTCTAGCGGTAAATATTCCGCTGAAAACTCCTAGTATAAAGCTTGCTGAGCTTATAAATAAATTTGATTTAAGTATTTCAAGATTTCTAGCTTCGCTGTAAGCAACTATATATTTTGCAAAAAAAATTGCCATCATGATTACTATATAGACTCTATTGCCCTTGATTAAAAACGAATCCGAAGATATTTTTGTGATTTGAGATTTAAATTTGTATAAACCTATAATAATACCCAAAATAAGACCTATTAGCCAACTCAAAGATGAGCAAAATAAAAATCCAAATGACGATAAAAGGCTAAAAATTGAAAAGACTAGCATTAAAATAGGAAAAACAACCGCTTTTGTAAAGCATAGAGTGCGATCAAAGCTTTGCTTGTAGCCTAGAAAAATCAAAGCGATAAATATCACAAAAACCCACCAAGGCGTATATAAAATAGCCTCGGTTATAGTATTCATGACTTATTTTATCGCTTTGATTAAATTAAACATTAAACCTAAAGTGCATTACATCGCCGTCTTGCACTATATATTCTTTGCCTTCAAGACGCATTTTGCCCGCTTCTTTTGCACCTGTTTCGCCATTACAAGCTATGTAGTCATCATAGCTGATTACCTCTGCTCTGATGAAGCCTCGCTCAAAGTCGTTGTGAATTACGCTTGCGGCTTTTGGAGCTTTCCAGCCTTTTGTGATCGTCCATGCTCGCACCTCGACAACGCCTGCGGTAAAATAGCTTATCAAATTTAGTTTAGCAAAAGCGGTGCGAATGATCTTTTCAAGACCGCTTTCGTTTGCGCCAAGCGAGCTTAAAAACTCATGCGCTTCTTCGTCGCTTAGTCCTACAAGCTCCTCTTCTATCTTGGCGCATAGTTTTATCACCTCATGCCCTGAACGAGCGGCAAAATCACGAAGTTTTTTTACATACTTATTATCTTCGCTTATGCCTTCCTCGTCGACATTTGCGCCATATATTACTTCTTTTGCGCTAAGTAGCCTTAGTTCTTTATTTAAGGATACAAACGCCTCTTCTTCTCTGTCTTCAAAGCTACTTGCGCTCTTGCCCTCATTTAGGTGGGCTAAAAGCTTGGTTGCTATTTCAAGCGCTTCTTTTGCACCTTTTTGATTGGCTTTTGCATCTTTATTCAGGCGTTCGATTTTTTTATTTAGCTGCTCGATATCGGCTAGGATTAGCTCGGTTTCTATGATTTCTACATCTCTCACCGGATCTACGCCGCCTTCTACGTGAGTGATGTTTTCATCCTCAAAGCAGCGCACTATATGAAGTATGACTTCGGTTTCGCGGATGTTTGAAAGAAATTTATTTCCAAGTCCTTCGCCCGAGCTTGCGCCTTTAACAAGTCCTGCGATATCGACAAAATCTATAGTAGAATACTGAATTTTATTTGGATTTACGATTTTAGCTAGCTCGTTTAATCTCTTATCAGGCACCGGCACGACGGCCTTGTTTGGCTCGATCGTGCAAAACGGGTAGTTTGCGCTTTCTGCATTTTGCGCCTTTGTAAGAGCATTAAAAGTAGTTGATTTGCCGACGTTCGGAAGTCCTACGATACCTACTCCAAGACCCATTACAGCTCCTTTGCAAGTGCGTTAAGATAATATAGATTCATTCTTACGCCCGCACCCGTCGCGCCTGATTGGTTGTATCCCCACGCTTTTTCGGTATATGCAGGACCTGCGATATCTTGATGAATCCATTTATCTTTAAACTCTTCTTTTATGAATTTATCAAGGAATATGCCGGCCGTGATGGCTCCGCCGTATCTACTTGAAGCGGTGTTGCTAACGTCTGCTATCTGGCTTTTTACAAGCTCTTTTAAAAAGCGGTTAAATTCTAAGATAGAAGCAAATTCACCGCTTTTTGCGCTTTTTGCCTTAAGCTCGCTCTTTAGCTCCTCGTTATTTCCCATAAGCCCTATGGTGTATTCGCCAAGACCCACTACGCAAGCGCCCGTAAGTGTCGCCATATCGATTAAGATATCAGGCTTTAGCTCTTGCGCCCAGCTTAGGCAGTCAGCAAGCACCAAACGACCTTCTGCGTCAGTGTTTCTTACTTCTATGCTCACTCCTGAGCGTGAGATCAGTACATCATCAGGCTTGTAGGCGTTTCCTCCTATCATGTTTTCAGTCGCTCCGCAAACAGCGTGAATTTCAAAAGGCAGCTCAAGTTCGCTTGCTCCCTTAATGATACCAAGCGCCGCCGCCGCTCCTCCTTTATCGGCTTTCATCGTAAGCATATAATCAGCAGGCTTTAAGCTAAGTCCGCCGCTATCGTATGTTAAGCCTTTGCCTACAAATACGATCTTCTTTTTAGGAGATTTTGGTTTATAGACAAGATGTATGAGGCGAGGAGGATGCACGCTTGCGCGATTTACGGCTAAAAATGCGTTCATACTCTCTTTTTTTAGGAATTTTTCATCGTAAATTTTGCATGTTACGTTTTTTAAATTTTTAGCTAAAATTTGCGCATCTTCAGCCATTTTTACCGGAGTGTAAATTTCAGGAATTTCATTTACGATATCTTTGGTGAAATTTGCCGCATTTGCCATTATCTCACCGTGCTTGATACCAAGTTGGGCTTTTGATATATCAACTTCTTTGCCGTTAAATTCCTCCGAGCTAAAGATGATCTCATCTAGCGCGTAAGCTTCTTTTTTCTCTTTGTATTTGTTAAATTCGTAAGCTCCAAGCACAAAGCCTTCAACCAAGCTTTGAAAGCTCATTTTGGTGCATTCGCCAAGATAGCTTGCAAGCTTGAGTTTTTTGACGTTTAGCCCTTTGACGGCGTTATAAGCTTTTGCCGCAGCTAGTCTAAATTCTTCAAATTCAAGTTTGGCTAATGGTATATAAAGTCTTGCATTTTCTATGAGAAGTAGGGAGCCATCGCCTTTGTAGTTGCTAAATTTAAAGCTTTTGTCGTCTTTTATAAATTTATGCTTTAAATTTTTATCCACGACAAAGATCAGCTCCAAATCGGCTTTTATGGCATCTATTTTTTTATTGACTATACTAAATTGCATTACGTCTATTTTTCCTTTCATTTAATATCTTGTTTTCTATCCTTTTAAATCCATACAAAAGCGCCCCAAGGAAGGTTGCAGCAATAGGTATTGCTATATACCAATGCTCTTTTGCCTTATCTAAAATATCTAGTATATGCTCTCCTAAAAAATATGCAGGGATGATTGTTATCGCAGCCCAACACCATGCGCTTATTAAATTTATAAAAGCAAATTTTTTGGCATCATATCTTGTAAGTCCTATACTCATAGGTATTACAGTCCTAAGTCCGTACATATAGCGCTGAATAAAGATGATCGGCCATCCGTTTTTCTTAAGAAGTATATGGGCTATTGCGAATTTTCTTCTTTGGGAACGTAGTTTTTTGGATATAAAATTTTTATTATATCTCCCTATGTAAAAATAGACTTGATCTCCTGCAAATCCGCCAAGTCCTGCTATAAATATAGCAAGTCCCAAATCCATCTGTCCCGTATGAGACATGATACCTCCCATAATGAGAGCCATCTCTCCTTCCATCATACACCATATAAAAAGTATAATATATCCGTATTTTGTAAGAAGATCTATAAAAAAAGCCTCCATATTAGATCTCCAAAATACTATAAATTTTTGTAAGAGGTTTTAGATTCTCGCTTCCTTTAAGCTCTTTTAAATCTATTAAAAAGCACGCTTCAACACACTTTGCGTCGGTTTGATTGATTAACTCAACCGAAGCTTTGGCCGTGCCGCCGGTGGCTATGAGATCATCTACCAAAAGCACTCTAGCATCCTTTTTATCGCCAAATGCATCTATATGAATTTCTATCTCGTCAACTCCGTATTCAAGCGAGTATTTTTGCGAAATCGTTATATAAGGCAGCTTTTTAGGCTTTCTAATAGGCACAAAAGGTATCCTAAGTCTTGCCGCGAGAGCCGCCCCGAATATAAATCCGCGCGATTCTATACCTGCAATAAAGTCGATCTCAAAATCCTTATATCTCTCAAATAGATGATCCATTAAAAAGTTAAAAGCTTCGGTATTATTTAAAAGAGTAGTTATATCGCGAAAAACTATTCCGGGTTTTGGAAAATCCTTGATACAGCGGATTGAATCTAGTAAAAACTCTTTATCTTTTTGACTTAACTCTCTCATGATTTGTCCTTAAAATTTATAGTAATGCCTCGATTTTACCCTCTAGCTCACGAATTCTCTGTCTTAGCTTGTCATTTTCTAAGCGGTATTGAGAATTTCTCGTGCGAAGGGCGTTTGCATCATTTTTTACCTTGCCGAGTTCCTCGGTTAGAATATCGATATTGCCTAGACTTCTTTGTAATTGAACTTGAAGCTTTCTGATAACAACTTCGGTATCCTGGAGATTATCTTTCATAAAATCTTTAGTAGCTCTCTCTTTTTTAAGTAGGGTTTTGAAGTAAAATACCATTACAACTAAATATATGCAAATGCAGATTAAGAATGTAAGTATGAGCCAATCAGTTATCATATTTGCGCCCTGCAGCAGCCCAGCTTATCGACTCTTCTTAAGTGTCTTCCTCCCGCAAATTCGGATGAAAAGAATTTTTTTATCATCTCTTTTGCATCCTCTGGCTTTGTAGTTCTTGCACCAAAAGCGATTATATTTGCATCATTATGCTCTCTTGCCATAGATGCTGTGTATATATCGTGACATAGCGCACATCTAATATGTTTGTGTCTATTGGCGGCAATTGATATTCCAATACCTGTTCCACAGATTAGGATTCCATATTCGTTTTGGTTTTTTAAATTTTCCGCCATCAAGTTTGCAAAATCTGGATAATCTACGCTTACTTCGGAGCTGTTTGTACCAAGGTCTATGACTGTTAAATTTAAGGTTTTTAGAAATGTTTTTATCTCGTCTTTTAGTTCAAATCCTGCGTGGTCGCTCGCTATAAAAATCTTTTCGATATTCATTAAGTAGTCCATAGGTTTATTAAATTTAGCAATTATATCAAAACTACTATTAAATAAAAATTTTCTAAATTTCGGTAATAAAAATTTGCGTTTTTTGTTTAATTAAAGCGCAAATTTAACCATTTCAAGCGCATATCTTATAGGATAAAAAACATAGTCTTTAAGCGGTGAGGCTATGATGAGAATAAGTATTATCATTCCGTAACGTTGAAGACTAGAAAATAAACTTGCGATTTTATGAAGATTTATGGATCTTAGTGAGTATTCTACAGCTTGAGAGCCATCAAGCGGAGGAATAGGGTATAGATTAAATAGCCCTAGTATTAAATTTACGAGCATGAGCATAATTAAAAATTTTTGTAAATCCGCTTGAAAAATCCCGGTTTTTATCATAAAAAACGATATGGTTGCAAGAATAAAGTTATATATAATTCCTGCAAGAGATACTAATATCATCGCCTTATATCCACCGTTTCTAATAACCGTATTAGCGTTTATAGGAACAGGTTTGGCCCATCCTATAACAAATCCGGCGGTAATATATAGCAATCCCGGAAATATGATGGTTCCAAACGGATCAATGTGCTTGATAGGGTTTATGCTAAGGCGACCGAGATTTTTGGCTGTATTGTCTTTAAATTTATAAGCGACCCACCCATGAGCTATCTCGTGTCCTACGATAGCTATGGTGAGCGCTATGACAAGAGTAACAATCTCTACGATATCGATATTTTCAAATCCGCTCAAATCTTATCACTCTATCTTGGTGCCGTCATCATGCCCTTCGCTCATAGCTTTTTGGGCATATATAGAATCGTTTTGGATGCTTTCTATCGATTTACCGATTCTATTCCATCTTATCTTGTACTCGTTATCCCAGCTAAAGTAGATGAACCAAGGCTTTCCGACAATATCTTTATAGGCAACGCTTCCCCAAAAGCGGCTATCGTTAGAGTGGTCTCTGTTGTCTCCTACCATGAAATACTCATCATCTGGAACCTTGAAGTAAAATGCATTAAACGGCAGGTCTTTTATCTTGTCAAGCTCATTGACTATAACTGGTTGCATAGCGAATTTGCCAGCATTTAAATAATATAGCGCCTGCTCGAATAAATTTACCTTATCGTCATAGTAAATTCCTGGAAATTTATAAGGCTCTTTTACAAAGAGTTTTCCAGCTATTGTTATCAAGCTCTCTTTTGGATAATTTTCTTTGATAAATTCCTCTCCTTCTTTAGGGTGTAAAAATAGAGCCTTTTCTGTAAATATTACCTCATCTCCTCCGGTTGCAAAATTTCTCTTTACATAGTGAATTTTCTCATCGTGAGGATATCTAAAAACAACGATATCGCCTCGCTTTGGTCCGTCTCCGTTTATAATATGTCCGTTACCTCTAAAATCTGGTAAAATTTTAAGCTCTATCCATGGAATTCTGGGAGTAGGGATTCCGTAACTAAATTTTTTAACAAAGAGGTGATCGCCTATTAGGAGTGAATTTTTCATAGAACCTGACGGAATTACAAAAGCTTGAGCTATAAAAAATATGACAAGCAGGACAATTACAACGGTGCCTGTCCAGCTGTTTGAGAAGTCTAAAAATTTATTAAAAGCCTTTTTCAAAATTTACGCCTTTGCTCTATTTTTGGCTGATTTGATAGTGTTTGCAAGCAGCATTGCAATTGTCATAGGGCCCACTCCGCCGGGAACCGGTGTAATATAAGAGCATTTTGGCGCGACCGAGTCAAAATCGACATCTCCTACAAGTCTTCCGTCTTCGAGTCTGTTTATGCCTACATCTATGATTATTGCATCATCTTTTACCATATCGGCTGTTAGAAAAAACGGCTTTCCTATCGCAGCTACGATGATATCGGAATTTAGGCAAATTTCTTTTAAATTTTTGGTTTTACTATGAGTTACGGTAACCGTTGCGCTTGCGTTTAGAAGCAAATTTGCCATAGGTTTGCCCACGATATTGCTTCTTCCGATTACGCAAACGTTTTTGCCTTTTACATCTATTTTATACTCTTTTAAAATTTCCATTATACCAAGCGGTGTGCAAGGCACAAATCCGTCAAGTCCGCTTGCTAATTTGCCGACATTTATCGCGTGAAAGCCGTCTACGTCTTTGTTCGGGCTTATGCTTTCTAAAATTTTATTCGTATTTATGTGTTTTGGAAGCGGAAGCTGGACTAAAATCCCGTCTATGCTATCGTCTAAATTTAAAAGATCTATCAGTGCCAAAAGCTCGCTTTGAGTTGTTTGTTCGGGTAACCTGTGCATGATGGATTTGATCTCGCAAGCGTGGCAGGCTTTTTCTTTTGATGCGACGTATGTTTGGCTTGCCTTGTCCTCTCCGACTAGTATCACCGCAAGAGCAGGCTCAACGCCTAAATTTTTGAGCTTCACGGCTTCGTTTTTAACTCTTTCTTTCATCTTTGCGCTTACGGCTTTTCCGTCTAGCAAAATCATAACCAATCCTTTATGCTGTTTTAATCACAAAGATTGTATCATAGCTAATTTTATATTAAATTTTACAAAAAACGAAAAGGGCGTATGAGAAAATTTATTCTGCCGATCTTGCTTTTTAACTGCGTTTTTGCAAGCGATTTTATAACCAAAAACGAATACGCCAAGATGCTTTACTCAAACCCGCGCGGCATAGGATGCGATAAGTGCCATGGCAAAAAAGGCGAAGGTGCGCTCATAGCTAAATTTAAGCACTTTGACAAAAAGAAAAATGAAATGGTTGATGCAGAACTAAAAGCTCCTCGTATCAACAACCTTGATTTTTGGAAATTTAGCGAAGCTTTAAAGCGCCCAAAAGACGTTATGCCAAGCTATTTTTTAACAGATGAAGAGACGCTTTTATTATACGAATACGTAAAAAATTTCAATGATGATAAGGACAAAAAAGATGACAAATAAAGAGGCTTTCAAAGAGGCAAAGAGCTATATTCCAGGTGGCGTAAATTCGCCCGTTCGAGCATTCGGCAGCGTTGGCGGCGAGCCATTTATGGTAAGTTACGGCAAGGGCGCTTATCTTGTGGATGTAGAGGGAAATCGCTATCTTGACTTTATTCAAAGCTGGGGACCGCTTATATTTGGACACTGTGATAAGGATATAGAAAATGCGGTTATAGAAACGGCTAAAAGAGGACTTAGCTTTGGCGCGCCTTGTGAGCTTGAGACGAAACTTGCTAAGCTTATTTGCGATGAGTTTGAAAATGTAGAAAAAATTCGTTTCGTAAGCTCAGGCACGGAAGCTACGATGAGCGCAATAAGAGTTGCAAGAGGATACAGTAAAAAAGACGGACTTATCAAATTTGAAGGTTGCTATCACGGTCATAGCGATGCGCTTTTGGTTAAGGCGGGAAGTGGCGCTACCACTTATGGAAACGCTTCAAGCTCGGGAGTTCCTGAGGATGTGGTGAAAAATACTTATCTAGCAAAATATAACGACCTTGCAAGCGTTGAAGCGATATTTAAAAGCGGTGCGCAAATAGGAGCGGTGATAATCGAGCCGATAGCCGGAAATATGGGTCTTGTGCCTGCTTGCAATGAGTTTTTAGAAGGTCTTAGAACGCTTTGTGATGAGTATAAGGCTGTGCTTATCTTTGATGAGGTGATGAGCGGCTTTAGAGCAAGCAAGCACGGATCGTTTGAGTTTAATAAAATAAAAGCCGATATGGTAACCTTCGGTAAAGTTATAGGTGGAGGCATGAGTGCGGCTGCATTTGGCGGGAAGGCCGAGATAATGGACTGCTTAAGCCCTAACGGCGCCGTTTATCAAGCGGGCACGCTAAGCGGAAATCCTGTTGCTATGGCTGCAGGTA
Organism: Campylobacter sp. RM16189; assembly: GCF_012978815.1. Taxonomy (NCBI): domain Bacteria; kingdom Pseudomonadati; phylum Campylobacterota; class Epsilonproteobacteria; order Campylobacterales; family Campylobacteraceae; genus Campylobacter; species Campylobacter sp. RM16189. Next base: position 215,534 of record NZ_LIWR01000003.1, read on the forward strand.
TCGCTTCGATTAGCAAAATTTACAAAGACGAAAAGCTCTATGATAGGCTCGGCTTACTTGCCAAGATGCTTGTTGAGGGCTTTAAAGAAGCTGCCGATAAAAACGGCATAGATCTGCAAATTTGCACTCGCGGCTCTATGTTTGGATTCTTTTTTAATGAATTTGAAGTAAAAAACTATGACGATGCGCTAAAGAGCGATACCGCCCTTTATGCTAAATTTCATAAAAAGATGCTTGAAAAAGGAGTTTATCTAGCTCCTAGTCAGTTTGAAACAGGCTTTATATGCAATGTAATGAGCGAAGAAAATATAAAATTCGCGGTCAAAGCCGCAGAGGAATCTTTGTGCGAGATAAAAAACAATGGCTAAACTAAATTTTGGCGAGATTGTAAAGGGTGCAGAGCAGCTAAGTCTTGGCATATCTATGGTGGTTGCGGTTGCCATAGGAACCGGACTTGGGTTTTGGATAATGAAGCAGACGGGTTGGACTTGGGCACTGTTTGTTGGTATGGCTTTTGGTATCGCAGCAGCCATTTTAAATGTCAAAAAGGCTTATAATAGAGTTAAAAAGAGTATGGATGAGCTTAAAGACGAGACAAAATTTAAGCCTGTGCCATACGATGAGGATGATGAAGAGGAAGACAAATAGTGTCTGTGGCTAGAAGGCTTTTAGCTATTTACGGTATCTTTGAAATTTTGCTTTTAGCAAGCTCTTTTTTTATGGGCAAAAGCTGGTTTTATAGTACTCAAGTAGCGTTTTTTGGCTCTCTTTTAATCTTGTTTGCGACATTTAAATCGTATCAAAGACGTGTTCTTTCAAGAGTTGAGAACGAGAAATTTATCTTAGACGATGACTATTATGATGAAGATGATGGTAGCGAATGGGGTGAAAATTTTACCGAATACACAGACGATGGTAAAAAAATCATTAAAAAAGATAGCAAAATAGAGGACCTTGCTGAACAAGAGCTTGATCCTAAGGAAATTTTAAAAAGAGAAAAAGAAGCTATGAAAAAGATTCCTAAATTTGCAAATTTGCATACCGCTTTTGTGCCTTTTAGGCTTATTACTTATGCTGTTTTGGCTCTTGGATTTTTAGCTTTAAACAGACAGGGAAATTTAAATATCATAGCATTTTTAATAGCTCTTGGAATTATGCCCATAGGAGCTTTAGTTTATGGAGTAATGAGTCGTGCAGACAAGTAGTAAAAGAACGATAAAGGCGATGATCCCGCTATTTTTCGGGATAGCGCTTCTTTTTGTAGGAAATGGACTTGTAGTAAGCTCGGCTGGAATTGAGCTTAAAAAAATGGGCGCTGGTGAGCTTGAAACCGGACTTGTAATATCAGTGTTTTTTGTAGGCGCCATGCTTAGCACTATAATATCACACAAAATCGTATCAAAAGTAGGGCATATTAGAAGTTTTGCCATATTTTCATCGATATTTGGCGTCTGTGCTATGTTTCATGATTTAAGCCAGAATTTATATCTATGGGCGCTTCTTAGAGGCGGTCTTGGATTTTGTTATTACTCTATTTTGATGATAGCTGAAAGCTGGCTGAATACTAGAGCTAAGGATCAGATAAGATCGCGTGTTTTAGCCTTTTACGAAGTTGTTTTTTACTCTTGTTTTGGACTTGGAATTTTGATATTAGGATTTAATCTAACTAGCTCTCAGATATTTTTAATCAGCGCGGCTTTTATTCTTTTATCAAGTATTCCTCTAAATTTAAACCGTATTAAAGAGCCGCCAATACCAGAAAAAAGAAGCGTTAGCATACCAAGTATATTTAACTTAGTGCCGCTAGCTCTTATTACAAGCATAGTTGCCGGAGTTTTGGTAAACGGCTTTTTTTCTATGGCTAGCATATATATACTACTTCAAGGATATGATGCCAAAGAGGTTTCGTTTTTTATGACTATTGCGATGGTTGGAGGGTTTATAGCTCACTGCGTTATAGGTTCACTTTCCGATAGATTCGGAAGAAGACCGGTGATAATCGGCTGCTCTGTTATATCTTTAATTGCGGCGATTATATTCATATTATTTGATGCTGGCATAAATTTACAATACATATTATCGTTTTTCTTAGGGTCCGGAGTCTTTTGCCTATACGCTTTGGCTCTTGCAAGGGCAAATGATATGCTTGAATATAAATCAAAATCTATAGAGATAGGACGGGCTATACTATTTAGCTACTCTCTAGGCTCATTATTTTCTCCTATAATAATGGGGGCTACTATGTATTTTTTTGGTCCTCAGGGATTTATGTGGGTCTATGTGGTGCTTTTGATATCTCTTATTATTTTTGCACTTACTCAAAAAACTATTCCAATTGAGAGCAGAAAGAGCTTTGAACATAGCCCTGGAACCATAGCCAATGTCACTGTAGGCACGAAGCACAAGCGATAAATAGCGATTTGATAATATGGAAATTTTAAGAAATTTAACCTCGGCTAAGATAGGGCTAGACTCAAATCAATTAAAAGGCTCCGAGACCAAAGAGGGTAAAACTCTATTTAAAAATCAGCCTCAAAATTTACCGACTCAAATAGATTCAGAAGTTTCTATTAACGATATAGGCGATATCAATAAACTTGTAAATAGGCTTTTAGACGAGCTTAAGACAAGCTCTAGCAGTGCAAAGATGGCTGAAATCGCAAATCAAGCTAAAGATTTGCAGGTTTCGCCAAATTTAGTAAAAGATCTGAAATCTTTAATAAAATTAGCAGATCAAAATCCTGACCTAAAGCCATTTGTTGATAAATTAAAGAGCTTTTTAAAACCTGTTGCAGAGCTTAAAGCGAGTGCATTAAATGAGCAGATCAAAAATTCCGGAATAATGCTTGAGGCCAATTTAAAAGACGTTATAGTAAATAAAAATATCCTTCCAGTTTCAATAAATAAACTTTTTGACGATATTAAAAACTTATATAATTCCAAGCTTTTAAATCAAATTTTAACTCTAGCCAAAGATGATAGTTTAAACACTAACGAGAGCTTTGAAAAACTAAGTGAAATTTTAAAAAACGCAAAAATTCAAAACAAAGAAATTTTAAATAACTCCTCTATAAAGTCGCTCTTAGAAAACAGTGCCAAGCTTGAAAATATCGTTAAATTTCTAGATAAGCAGGCCAATGCAATGAGCGAAAAAGGACTTGTTTTGAGTGAAAAAGCAGTAAATAATGAGATTAGTAAAATAAATGAATTAATGGCAAATTTAAAGGCTAAAATGCCTGAAATTTCAACAGAAAAACTAAGTCAAAATAGAACTTATAGCTCAAATTTAAAAGAGCTTTCAAGTCTTATAAATGAAGTTGAAAAAGCTATAGAAAATACGGTAAATCAACCAAATGTGATAAATTCATTTGTCGAGCAAATTTTAAATAAAGGATTTAGTGTAGAAAATTTGAGTTTGCAAGATAGATTAAAAGCTGTTGCAAATAAGCTAAATCAGGCGTTAAATTTAGCCGATAAAATAGGATTTGAAGCAAAGACAAATATAGATGAGATAAACAGGCTTTCAAAACAGCAAAATTTGGCTCAAAAAGATATTAAAAATATTCAGCCAAAGATTGCAGAAGAGAGTGTAAAAGCGCTTCAAAATGATGTAAAAAGCGTGCTTTTAAATTTGCAGGCGAAGAGCGTTTCCGACCCAAATTCTCAAATAAATCAGCTGAGCTCAAAACTGATAGCTCAGATAGAGATGCATCAGCTAGTATCAAGTGTGGCAGGAGGAATTGAGACATATCTTCCTTATGTTTGGGATGATGTTGACGGAGCTAAAATCGCCTTTAAACGCGGTAAAAAGCAAAAGCACTATGCGCAGATAGATTTAAATTTCCAGAAGCTAGGCAGTATTAATATAGTTTTAGGACTAAGTGAAAATAGATATATAGATATATCCATAGCAACTCAAAAAGAGGAGTTTAAGCAGCTGATTTTAAGCGGCGCCAAAGAGCTAAAAAGGGTCATAAACGATCAAGGTCTAATACTTTCTAATTTTAGTTTAAAAACAATGCCAAAGCTCTCGTTAAATACGCTTTATAATGATTTTGATAGACTTAATATGGGATTTGACAGGATAATATGAGTTGTGATTTAAGGATTTTGTTTTGGCGAAAGTAAAGACTAAAAAAGCAGTAGCTTTAGGATATAATCGTTCAAAAGATAATGCACCCAAAGTTTTAGCCAGCGGATCTGGCGAAGTGGCCAAAAATATAATAAATTTAGCAAGATCTAACGATATCCCTATAAAAGAGGATGCAGATTTGGTAGAACTATTAAGCAAGGTGGATATAAATCACGAGATTCCGCCTAATCTTTATAAGGCAGTTGCCGAGGTTTTCGGATTTCTTTATAGAATGACAAATAAAAAATAGATCGGATAAAATTTGAAGAGAAAATTAGTATTAGTAGGAGCTTCTACTGGAGGTCCAGGACACCTAAAGAAGCTTTTTAGAAATTTAAAAATACACAATACGAGTGTTGTTATAGCCCAGCATATGAGCTTAATGTTTATACCAAGTTTTGCAGATCAATTTGGCAAAGAGTGTTGTGTGGACGTGGTAAGGCTGGAAGGCAAAACAGAGCTTAAGGATGCTATATATATATGCGAAAAGAATTCCGAAATAACTACATGCAGGCCACTTAGCGCAAAAGTATGTGATCTTATTAAAGAGACTACATATAATCCCAATGTAGATATTTTGTTTAGCTCTGCTGTTGAAGCTTGTAAATTTTGTGATGTTATGGCAATACTTCTTACCGGCATCGGAGATGATGGAGCAAGGGGATTGAATGAGCTTTATAAGGCCGGAGCAAACTGTATAGCGGAAAGTAAAGAGAGTGCGATAGTATATGGTATGCCAAAGCGTGCAAAAGAGATAAATCCAAATCTTAAATCCATGTCTATTTATCAAATAAGAGCTGAGCTTGAAAGGTTTATAAATGTTTTTTGATAAATTTAAGAAAGATAGTGTTGCATCAGGTGTAAAAGATACAAAAATACCTCCTTTGCCTAGCGATAGTTCGGGGCTTGATATGCTGATAGACAATATTAAGAGTATTTGCGGGGTAGATCTTGAATCAAAAAAAGATATCGTAAGGCATCGTTTGGCAAATTTTTGTCAAGCCAACAGTATTGCCACATTTGAAAATTTAAGCCTAAAGATTAGTGTCGATAGATCCCTTAGACAAGATATACTAAACCTCATCACAATAAACGAGACATATTTTTTTAGAGAGCTTACTCAGCTTCAAGCAGCAATCTATTATGCTAAAAATTTAGGCATGGTGCGCATACTTTGCGCCCCTTGTTCTAGCGGAGAGGAGGTATATTCTCTAGGGATCTTGGCTCATTCAAATTTACTTAACACCTCTGAAATTTCAATTACCGGCATAGATATAAACTCAGAAGCTATAGATAAGTGCTTTGAGGGGCTGTATTCCGAGCGATCATTGCACCGTTTAAACGATACGCAAAAGAAGCTCTATTTTGATAGAGTGGATGATAAATTTAGGATAAAAAAAGAGCTTTTGCCAAGGTGTGAATTTAGCTTAGTAAATATCTTTGATGATTCTATTTTTAGACTTGGCAAATTTGATATTATATTTTCTAGGAATATGATTATATATTTTAACGAAGAGTATAAGCTAAAGACCGTCGAGAGATTTCATAAAATTTTAAACGACGGCGGAAGGCTTTATATGGGGCACGCTGACTTGGTGCCTTATACCAATATATATAAGAAGCTAACATCACCAAATGTGACTTATTACACAAAGGTCTAGTCTAGAGTATCTTTGTATTTTTTATAAACTATACTCCAATATATAGCCCCTAAAAAAAACATACATCCCATTAGTATCGTAATGCCCCAGAGTGTAACTCCAAGCTTAAATAGCATTCCTATACTGGCTGATGTTATGGCTCCTATTCCAAGATAAACCATATCGTTATATGCTATTATGCGTCCATGATACCTCTCATCGCATTTGCGCTGAAGCAAGGTATATGTATAACTCCAAAGTGTCGAAGTAAAAAATCCTGCCGCCATAGTGCCTAAAAATCCAAGATAGAAGTTAAATTGTAAAATCCCCCATAGGCAGACCCCCACCCCGTGACCTATATAGATATAGACTAAATTTTTATTGTTTATGATTTTACTCATCAGGATAGGACCGCTAATAAGAGCTATGGCTCTACACGCATTTATAAAGCCTATTACAAGAGAGGCTGATAAAAGCTCTTTGTACCGATAGTCGGCCAAAAGTGCTACAAGGGCATCATAAGATGTCACACCTACTATTCCGTGAAGCAAAATCAGGTGCATTATAATAGGATTTTGCTTCATATACGAAAGTCCGCTTTTTAGCATCTGCATAGCTGAGGCTGAAGCCTTTGAAAACTCTCCTCTGATATTTATTTTTAGCAAGATAAAAAGAGCTATGATATACAAGATGCAGTCAAGTAAAAATGCGCTTTTAATACCAAAAAAATGTATATAAATACCAGCCAGTCCCATTCCGGCCGTATATGAAAATGCCCATATTAAAGAGTGAATTTCGTTGGCAAGCTTTAAATAATCTTTATTTAAAATTTTAGGAAAAAGACTCATCTCTACTTGAAAGTATGTGCCTCCCACACCCGCTCTTATAAAAATGATTGTAAAAAGTAGCCAGAGCATATCCAAAGAATCTATGAAAATGAGCATAAATACCGTCACAGCCTCTACTATGGTAAGCAGTACAAGCATGGGCTTTGGACTAAATTTATCAACTAAAATTCCGCTAAAAGGAGCTAAAATAACTCCAGGTAAAAATGCCAAAGCAGCAGCGGTAGTTATAGCCCATACGGGGGCTTTAAGCTCGATTAGCAGTGTAAATACTCCAGTGTGTGAAAACCAAACTCCAAAATAGCATATTAGCTGAATAAGCGAAAGGCGGGTGAGAATCTGATCCTTTTTTAGTAAGGCAATAAATCTATTCATTTATATTTTTACTTGCTCCAGTCCATATTAAAAAACGTAAATTTATCAAAATTCTCCTAAAATTTAAGGATTAGTTAGCTAGTAAATTTCATGAATTTAGTTTGAATGCTTATCTTCCAAAGGTCTATATATCACCTTTTGCCAAATCGGTTCTTTTACGAAGATATCTTTTGATTCAATTCTGATTAAATTTATCCCGTCAAACCTATATTTGCTTTTTTCCCTATATTGATTTGTGAGAGTTAGGATGTCTCCATCTATCGAGAAAAGTCCGGTTTCAACTATTTTTTGAACATTTTTTTTGTTAAGCACAGTTTTTATTTGAAAGCTTTTGTTTTCATTTAATGTAAGCGTGCTTGTCGCACTTTCACACTCTTTACAAATTAGATTTGCTAAAAACGTGTTTGGGATTTTTATGTTTTGAATTTTACAGGTAGTCGTACTTTGTGTTTTCTCACACTCTGATGTAGGTTTATTTAAATTTTGTGAAGCACAGCCTGAAAAAATACACGCAATAACTATAAAAAATATCATCCTTTTCATCGGCTATCCTTTTAAATTTTTGTGATTATAACTAATTTAAATTATAGCTAGATAAGTTTAAAATTTTTAAATCCATATGTGTTATAATAGTTTAAAATCTATAAAGGAGACTAAATGTATAGTGAAGCGTTTATTATTTTTGTCGTTATTATAGCCGTTTTGGTTTTTTTATTTTTAAAAGCCGGTATCAAAATCGTATCTCAATCAGATATCATGATAATTGAGCGTTTGGGCAAATTTCATAAGGTTTTAGACGGTGGATTTCATCTAATAATTCCTTTTATAGATAGGATTAGGGCTGAAATAACAGTCAGAGAGCAACTTGTCGATATTTTAAAGCAGCAGGTTATTACAAAGGATAACGTAAACATCTCTGTTGATGGTATCGTGTTTCTAAAGGTGACTGATGGAAGAATGGCTCTTTATAACGTTGATAGCTATAAAAAAGCCATCGCAAATTTAGCCATGACTACCCTTAGAGGCGAGATAGGAGCGATGAATCTTGATGATACTCTAAGCTCCAGAGATAGATTAAACGCTGCGCTTCAAACAGCTCTTGGAGATGCCGCGAGCAACTGGGGTGTAAAAATTATGCGTGTTGAGATTTCAGAGATTTCAGTGCCTGCGGGAATTGAGGCAGCTATGAATATGCAGATGAAAGCAGAGCGTGAAAAGCGAGCTATAGAGCTTAAAGCACAGGCTGAAAAAGAGGCTTTGATAAGAAATGCAGAGGCTTTGAAACAAGAAAAAGTCTTGCAGGCCGAAGCTATAGAGAGAATGGCTGATGCTAAAAAATATGAGCAAATAGCGATCGCGCAAGGTCAAAAAGATGCTATGGATATGATAAATGAGAGTATGGAAAAAAATGCCAATGCAGCAGAGTTTTTGCTGGCTCGAGACCGCGTAGTAGCCTTTAATGAGCTTGCAAAAAATAGTAGCAAGGATAAAATTTTAGTACCTTATGAGGCAACTGAGCTAATCGGAGCCATTAGTGTTTTAAAGAACTTTGTAGGCACTAAGAAAAGTTGAAATTTAGGAAAATAAAATGATATCTCCGTTTTTAGTCTTAGCTTTAGGTGTATTTTTGATAGTAGCCGAGCTACTTATAGGCTCATTTTTTATAATGTTTTTTGGCCTTGGGTTTTTGATAGTAGGATTTTTTGGATTTTTTATAGATATGCTCTGGTATCATCAAATTTTACTTGCAGCTATTATATCCGTCATCCTGCTTTTTACCCTAAAAAAGCCTATAAAAGAGAAATTTTATAGCTCAAAAAATGAGGTTAAGGATGATTTTTTAAACGAAAGTGGAATCGGCGAGGTAAAAGAGGGTAAGATTTACTTCAAAGGAACTCTTTGGAATTACGATGGAGAGCTAAAAGAAGGAGAAAAGGTTCAGATAATTGGCACAAAAGGAAATAAGGTTATATTGAAATAGCTATTCGTTTTATAATTTTAGTTATTCTTATGTTAAAGATATTAAAAGAATATAAAATGTTACTGCCAATTTATATTGTACTTTAGTACAATAGATTTTTATTGGCTATAAATGTATAATGTTGATAAATTAAAATGAAAAGGAGATTTTATGGTAACTATTAACGGAGTCGTAAAACAAATTTCAGGCAAAGTTTTGGCAGTAGACGCTAACGGAAACGAAAGATTACTTAATGTAGGAGATAAAGTATTTGTAGGAGAGACTATAAAAACCGAAGGAGAGTTAAGTAGCGTAGTTATAACTCTTAATGATGGAAAAGAGATAACAATTTTGGGTAACGATGAGTTGGCTTTAGGTCAAGGTCTTATAGATTCTGGCTCAGAAGACAATGTTTTGGCAGATATATCTTCGTTACAAAAAGGCATATTGCAAGGTGAAAATTTAGAAAATCTAGAGGCAACGGCCGCTGGTGGTGGTGCAATAAATTCTGAAGGTTCATTTAGCCAAACTTCGTTTTTAGGAAGCGGTAGTATATCTAACGTTCTTTCTGACTATGGTGATTTGGGATCTGCTATAAATAATAACAGAGAAATTTCTTCGGTTGTTGGAGCTAACATTCCTAATTTGGCGTCCCAACCGCAACCAGAGCCTC